>JANYHX010000280.1 GCA_025362155.1 Gallionella sp.
AAGTTTTTGCAACGCTACCAAACATTGACTGCCGAAAAAGGCGAGGCTGCTGTGCGCCAGCCATGGTCAGTTGAGGAAGGGGAAATTGCCGATGAGTTTTTAAACCATGCACTAGCCATTCAAGCGGAACGCCGCGCTGCTGCTGCCGCTGGACGGGCACCACACATTCTGGAATTGCTGCAAAGCTGGGGAGGTGTGACCATCGCCTATCGCAAACGTCTGATAGACAGCCCTTCGTATACGCTCAATCACGAAGAAATTGAACTGGCGCTGGAAGAAGGCATATGGTTTGCCGAAGCACTCAACCCGACCCGTTTTGATCTCGACAAATTCGGCGCAGTGCGTTCGATTCGCATGTCTACGCAACATCGTAGTGATGAAGGCAAATGGAGTTCCGGCGCAGAAATAGACATGGCGGCACGTACCGTTTTGATTGCCGCCGGCACGCAACCGAACACGGTGCTGGCGCGTGAAGATGCTGAACATTTTGCGCTCGACGGCCGCTATTTTCAGGCCTGCGACGAAGATGGCGCGCCAGTGCGACCCGAGCCTGCCATCTCCAAGCCGAAAGTGGCGCAAGTGTTGTTATCAAAATATGCGGATGGCCGTTTCATCAGTTTTTTTGGCGATCTGCATCCTTCCTTTTTTGGTAATGTGGTTAAAGCTATGGGCGCTGCAAAGCAGGGTTACCCGTCGGTGAGCGCGGTGCTGCAACGCATTGCGCCCGCATCGAAATTATCCGATGCGGAATTTCTGGCGAACATCAATCAGGAATTACGCGCCACCGTGCATCAAGTCATACGCCTGACACCAAATATAGTTGAAGTTATCATCAAGGCGCCGCTGGCCGCACGCAGTTTCCGTCCCGGGCAATTTTACCGCCTGCAAAATTATGAAGCCCATGCGCTGGTGGTAGATGGCACCTGCCTGGCGATGGAAGGGCTCGCGTTGACGGGTGCATGGGTCGATCCGCAACGTGGATTAATTTCTACCATCGTGCTGGAAATGGGCGGCTCCGCTGACTTGTGCGCCATACTCAAGCCCGGCGAACCGGTGGTACTGATGGGACCGACGGGCACACCGACCGAGATTCCCGCCGATGAAACCGTGATGTTGGTGGGTGGCGGCTTGGGCAATGCAGTATTGTTTTCGATCGGCCAGGCGTTGCGCGCCGCCGGATCAAAAGTGCTGTATTTCGCCGGTTACAAAAAAGCCATCGACCGCTACAAAGTGGCTGAAATTGAAAATGCCGCCGACGTGGTGATCTGGTGCTGCGATGAGCGGCCCGGCTTTACACCGTCGCGTCCGCAGGATCACAGTTTTGTCGGTAATATTGTGCAGGCCATGGCGGCTTATGCGGGCGGTGCGCTGGGAACGCAGCAGATTGCATTTGCGGATACCGACCGCATTATCGCCATCGGTTCCGACAGCATGATGGCGGCGGTTGCGGCGGCGCGGCATGCGGTGTTGCAACCCTATTTGAAGCCGCATCACTTTGCGATTGGCTCAATCAATTCACCTATGCAATGCATGATGAAAGAAATCTGCGCACAATGTTTGCAAGCGCAAATTGATCCTGAGACCGGCAAGACCACCTACGTGTTTTCCTGTTTCAATCAGGATCAGCCGCTGGATCGCGTGGATTTCCCCGGACTGAAAGCGCGCTTGCGGCAAAACTCCGTGCAGGAAAAATTGACTGCGCAATGGATAGACCGCTGCCTGATGCGTCTGCAACTGCGGCAAACGGCCGTGGCATAGGCAGCAGTATATTTGGACCCTCTAATATCGCACCTCGGGACAAACATGAAGCAATCTGAAATCAAATTTATCGTTACATTGGATGATAACAAAATGCCGGAAAAGATAGACTGGAGCGCTTCCGACGCCCAAGCGAAAAGCTCCAGCAAAGCAGTGATGATCGCGCTGTGGGATAGCCAGGAAAAAAATACGCTACGTATTGATCTGTGGACCAAAGACATGATGGTGGATGAAATGAAACAGTTTTATCACCAGAATCTTTTATCCATGGCGGATACTTTTGAACGCGCCACCGGAGAAGTGGAAGCCGCAAAAGCCATGCGCAATTTTGCTCAGGAATTTGGTGAGCGTTTGAATCTGGTTATGAAGAACAAGTTTCATTCTTTGGGCAAGAATACTTAAGGAAGCCTAGATTAGCTTCGGGTTTTTGCCCGCTTTAACGAGACCCAGGACTTGGCTTGAGTATCTCAGTTCGTTTTGTGCTCTTTTCCCCATTTCCGGAGTGCCTCAAGCGTATTTTCAACATGCTGGTCTGGATGCAGGTCGGTGTAGGTATAGATAATTTCGCCACTGGGAGCGATAACGTAGGATGTGCGATTCGCATACTCCGGCTTGGCTGCGAGGATCGCATCATAGGATTTCATGATGCTCTGGTCGGGATCCGCCGCTACTGGAAATTTGCTACGGCATTCGCTGACTGAAAACTTGTTTAATTTTTCAATATCATCGTGCGAAACGCCGATCACTGTTGCACCGAGCGCCCGATATTTTTCGATTGCATCGGCAAAATTGTGTGCCTCTATCGTACAGCCTGGCGTAAATGCGGCGGGATAGAAATAAAGCACGACTGGACCTTTTTTCAACTTCTCTGCAAGCGAATAGGTAAATACCTTGCCGCCCAGAGAGGCTTGGGTCACAAAATTTGGTGCTTTGGTTCCAGTATTTAGCGCCGAATATGCAGGCAATGCAATTGATGCCAATAATATAAGAGCAATTATTTTTTTCATCGCGAACTCCTTCAATATGATTGTTAGTCCTTTTAGTTTTTATATTCTATACTTTTTTGAAGCTGAACGTCTGATGGGTAGGCCACGCCGGTTAAATGATTTAGCGTAGGCTACCTACTTGCATCATTTATTAGTTGGCGTAAATTATTGACTAGATTTATTTTCGAAGAGAAAGCCGTAGTGGATGAGTTTCAGCAAGCCGGTTTTCAATTGGAACAAGAGGGTGATTTTTTGAGAAATCCGAATGATCCTGGTGAGCAAGCTTTTTTCAATATGAAAATTCCGACAGACAAATTCGCATTGCGCTTTGTTAAACCTTAAGGCGATGCCCAAATAAAAATTGAGGACAATAATGAGAACCACATTAATCACCGGCGCCAATCGCGGCATAGGACTGGAGTTTGTACGGCAATATGCCGTAGACGGCTGGCGAGTTCTGGCTTGCAGCCGCCACCCTGAAAAATCAGCCGCACTTAACAAACTGGCAGCGCAATATCCTGAGCTGATAAAAATCCATGCGCTCGATGTTGCTGAGCCTGCGCAGATAGCCCGACTCGGCCAGGCACTCGCCAATGAAGCTATAGACCTGCTCATCAACAATGCCGGCATTTATCCTGATTCTGATAAAAGCGGCTTTGGCCACACCGATGATGGGGAATGGTTGCAGGCATTCCGCATCAACACCATGGCGCCGCTCAAGATGGCCGAGACATTCGCCACGCAAATTTCCCGCAGCAAGCAAAAAACCATCGTGACCATCACCAGCAAAATGGGCAGCATCGCGGACAATAGCTCAGGCGGCAGCTATCTTTACCGTTCCAGCAAAGCGGCGGTGAATATGGTAGTGAAGAGCTTGACTATCGACCTGAAGCCGCTTGGGATTACCACAGTCGTATGTCACCCGGGCTGGGTCCAGACTGACATGGGCGGCTCGAACGCATTGATCTCCGCAACAGAAAGCGTATCGGGTATACGGCAAGTCATCAGCAGACTGACGATGGAGGATTCGGGGAAATTTTTTGGGTATGACGGCGAAGTGATTCCCTGGTAAATAACGTCGCTGCGATTCTAAAGTTTTGTTGTATATCCTTGTGACGTCAAGTCTTGGACAGTAATTTGAGAGACTGACGGATACCGTCCGAGACGTTGGCATCTTTGGGTAATTGTTTGGCTGCCCAGTCTGCTTCTTTGCCGTTGTAACCCAGTGCCTGTAAGGCGTTCACGATGTCGTTGTTTGCTGATGAAACAGCGGCGCCGTGAATAACATTTGTGCCAGTCACCACAAATTTCCCCTGCAATTCCAGCAGCAGTCGCTCGGCGGTTTTTTTGCCCACACCGGGAATTTTGGTGAGTCGGCCTACCTCTTTATTTACTACTGCCACTGCCAGATCATTCAGGCTTAAACCAGACAACACAGAGAGCGCCAACTTGGGGCCGACGCCGCTGATTTTTAGTAACTGGCGGAACGCGACGCGCTCTTCGTTACTCAGAAATCCATACAGCAGATGCGCATCTTCGCGCACGATGAGTTGCGTATGCAGCACCACTTTTTCATGGAGCACGGGCAGGTTGTAAAATGTGCTCATCGGCACATCCAGCTCATAAGCCACGCCCTGCACGTCGAGCAAAATCTGCGGCGGATTTTTTTCCAGTAATACTCCAGTCAGCCTGCCAATCATATCAATCTACCTTTTTTCATGCGATACCCCGCCGTCGCCAACGCGCCCAAACCTTGCCCGCCATGCGCATGGCAAATCGCGCAGGCCAGTGCATCTGCCGCGTCCGGGCTGGGTGTGCTGGATAATTTTAATAAGCGTTGTACCATCTCCTGCACCTGTTCTTTTTTTGCATGGCCATTGCCGACCACGGCCTGTTTGACTTGCAACGCGGTGTATTCAGCTACGGGCAGATTCGCCAGCACCACCGCGCAAATCGCCGCGCCGCGTGCCTGGCCGAGCATCAAGGTGGATTGCGGATTGACGTTGACGAATACTTTTTCTACCGCGACTTGATCGGGCTGGTGCTGTGCGATTACTTCACTCAAGGAATTCAGGATGACTTTTAATCGTTCCGGCAACTCGCCATCCGGCGTTTTTATGCAGCCGCTGGCGACATAATTTAACTGCTGTCCGATTTTATCCAGTACGCCGAAGCCGGTGATACGTAAGCCCGGGTCTATGCCAAGAATGCGGATTGGTAAGCTGGGTGCAAGCAAAATCTAAACTCCCTCTATCCCCCTTGTCAGAGGGAGGATAGGACACTCCTCCACTGACAAGGGGAGGCGGGGAGGGGTTAGGTTTTCCACGCTTTTAATCCTTGATCCTCAATCTTCATTAATCACTGCCGTCGTATACACTTCCTGCACGTCATCCAGGTCTTCCAGCGCGTCGAGCAGCTTTTGCATTTTCACCGCATCGTCGCCGGTGAATATCACTTCGTTGGACGGCTTCATGATGACTTCACCGAATTCAGCTTTATAGCCTGCTGCTTCCAATGCCTGTTTCACATTCATAAAATCATGAGGGGAGGTAACCACTTCTATGCTGCCGTCGTCATTGCTGACGATGTCTTCCGCACCCGCATTCAGCGCAACTTCCATCAGACCATTCTCGTCCGTGCCGGGGGCGAAAATCATTTGCCCACAATGCTTGAACAAAAATGATACCGAGCCATCCGTTCCAAGATTGCCGCCATTTTTGGTGAAGGCATAGCGCACATCGGCGACAGTGCGCGTCTTGTTGTCGGTCATGCAATCCACCATCACTGCCGCGCCGTTGATGCCGTAACCTTCGTAACGCAATTCTTCATAATTTACACCATCCAACTCACCACTGCCGCGCTTGATGGCGCGCTCGACATTGTCCTTGGGCATATTGTTGGAATAGGCTTTGTCCATCGCCAGGCGCAGGCGCGGATTGCCATGCGGATCACCGCCACCTAACCGCGCCGCCACCGTAATTTCCTTGATTAGCCGGGTGAAATTTTTGCCGCGCTTGGCATCCTGCTTGCCCTTGCGGTGCTGGATGTTTGCCCATTTACTATGCCCCGCCATAGTGCTCCTCGAATTTCAGTCGTGCTATTTAAATGAAACTACAGCGATGTTATCATTTTCATTTACTTAACCCAATATTTTAGAGCAGGTGAGGGGTGATGAGTTATAAAATCAGATGGACTCGAGGAGCCACCCAAAAATCTGATGGAGCTAGAAATTTTGTTTATCCATATTTCCTTCCATCTGCACCCTTAGATTTTTCATGCAAACTGACAGTTTCTCGCCTTCACTTTTGTCTAGTGGCTTATTGAATTGGAATACTTCATCCGAGCCTTGTGCATTTCTATTCAGACCGACCTGGAAATTTTCTTGTACCATCGCGGCCAACAAATCCACGGCGCTGGCGAATTCCGCGGACACCATGTAGGCGTCGCTGTGTGACGACCCATCATTTTTATAAATCAGCGGTTCCTTTCCCGAGTCTGATTTGATCCAGGCTTTCTGTATCTTTCCAAGGTTTGTATAGGTAATTTTGCCGTCCCGTAGTAGAGGAACACCGTTCTTGGTTCTCACTTTCCTGGCGACTACTTTAATCACCCCGAATGTGGAACCGGTTTCCTTTATAAACACAGTGATCAGTACATTGAGCCACAAGTTGTCCTTGGTCTCTCCGGTCGCGCGCAATCCGCACCCTGTTTGCCGCCCATCACCAAAATAATCAACTACAGCCAAATTCTGGTTCAGCGGGATGACCGGCGTGGATGAATCTGCAAGTGCCTGCGCGGATAACAGCACGCCGAAAAGAACAACCCAGTATTTCATTTGTCCGCTCTCCTGGACTAGACGTTGAAGCGGAAGTGCATCACATCACCATCCTGCACAACATACTCCTTGCCTTCCACCCGCATCTTTCCGGCGTCCTTCGCACCCTGTTCGCCTTTGTATTTCACGAAATCGCTGAAGGCAATGACTTCAGCACGGATAAAGCCACGCTCAAAGTCGTTGTGAATCACACCCGCCGCCTGCGGCGCAGTGTCGCCTTTGTGGATGGTCCAGGCGCGTACTTCTTTCACGCCAGCAGTGAAATAAGTTTGCAATCCGAGCAGGTTGTAACCGGTACGGATCAGGCGATCCAGGCCGGGTTCCGCCAAGCCCGCATCGGCGAGAAATTCCTGTTTGTCTGCATCGGACAGCTCGGCGATCTCCGCTTCCAGCGCGGCGCAGATCGGCACCACCGGCGCACCTTCCTTGGCGGCGAATTCTTCCAGACGGGCCAACAGCGGGTTGTTGCTGAAGCCGCCTTCCGCGACGTTGGCAACGTACATCGCGGGTTTGATGGTGAGCAGGCATAGCGGTTGGAGCAGCGCGAGTTGATCGGCATCCAGCTTTAACATGCGCGCCGGTTTGCCTTCGTTTAAATGTGCGGAGACTTGCTCCAATAGCACGCCGAGTTTGGCAGCTTCCTTGTCGCCGGATCGTCCCAGTTTGCTATTGCGATGCTGCGCTTTCTCTACAGTGGCGAGGTCGGCCAGCGCCAGTTCGGTGATGATGGTTTCGATGTCGGCAATCGGATCGATCTTGCCCGCGACGTGTATCACGTTGTCATCCTCGAAACAGCGCACCACGTTCAGAATCCCATCCGTCTCGCGGATGTTGGCGAGGAATTGATTGCCCAGTCCCTCGCCTTTGGATGCGCCTGCGACCAGTCCGGCAATGTCCACAAACTCCGTAACTGCAGGTTGTATACGTTGCGGCTTGACGATCTCTGCCAGCGCCGCCATGCGTGCATCCGGCACTTCAACAATACCGACGTTCGGCTCGATGGTGCAAAACGGATAATTTTCCGCCGCAATCCCCGCTTTGGTCAGCGCATTGAACAGGGTGGATTTCCCTACGTTAGGCAGGCCGACGATACCGCATTTCAAACTCATGGTGGTTCCTCAACTTTTGCTGGATTCAAAAGGCGCGAATTGTAACACCACGGGTAATCAGTTTGGCCGTGGGAAATGCCCGACATAAAATGATTTCAGCAGTACGTGGGCTTTCGGACAAGCTGGTTGACTCCCCGCAAAGAAAAGAAAGCGGCCGGGCCGAACGGTAGTTATTTCGCCTTGAGTTACTAAGTCCGGCAGATATTACACTATGTGGTTTAACCAACATAAACTGCGGAGCCTAACGGGCTAAGCTTGATACTTAAGTGCAAGCCCAGTCGACGTGTTCGACAGTATTTACGATTATCCACTCACAAGGAGTTCTTACCATGAAAAAACTTACCCGCATCATCATCGCCAACCTATGTTCATTTGCCACAGCGACAGCATTTGCCGAGTCTCCCGCACCAAACGACGCACAAATTGCCGGCATCGTTGTCGCGGCAAACACCGTCGATATTAATGCCGGCAAGCTGGCGGAAAAGATGTCGCATAACCAGGAAGTCCAAGCACTTGCCAAGCAAATGGAGACCGATCATTCCGCTGTTAACAAGCAGGCAACTGCTCTTGTCAAGAAGCTACATGTTATGGTTCTACCCCGATTTAACGGATACTCAGTTAAGAGCGGGTTGATGAATATTGTCACTGTTTAATTGCCGCTGCTTTCTCTGGTTGTAGAACCTCTCGATGTAATCAAATATGTCGGATCTGGCTTCTGCTCTGGTCATGTAGTGTTTACGATTCACGCGCTCCCGCTTCAGCACACCAAAGAAGCTTTCAGCTGCGGCATTATCATAACAACTGCCCACTGCACTCATGCTGCTGACAATCCCATGTGTAGATAGGAATAGCTGGTATTCATGGCTGGTGTATTGTGATCCACGGTCCGAGTGCAGGATCACACTGCCTGTCTCTTTTCTTTTGCCAAAAAGCCATCAGCACAGCCTGCACCACCAATTGTTTTTC
>JANYHX010000077.1 GCA_025362155.1 Gallionella sp.
GTATCCAGCTTCACGAAGCCGCTGGTCCAGTAACCCGGAAACCGTTTGGTCAGCGCCATGACAAACTGGGCACCGGCATAACCACCATGGGCGCTGTAAGCAGGCCGATCTGCGCGGGCATAAGCGGCATCCACACCATAAAAATATTGATTGTAGCGATGGTCGGTAAATAGCGGGCCGACACCCATCCCCAGGTTCCATCCTGTTTGATTAAAGCCGGGCTGGTTATACCCCGGCTGATTAAACACGTTTTGCACATCCAGATTCAGCAATGGCTGAAAAATCCAGCCCACATCGCGCAGATAGGTAAAGTCGCTGCTGATGATGGAACGCACTGGCAGGCGCAATTCAAGTTGCGCATGATTCGTTGCTGACTGGTACAGCGTAAGATTCAGCGTAGGTCCGATTTCCAAGGTCGGATCAACTGTAGGCATACCCTGCCGTGCATGGTTATTTTTGATCGGCACGGAGCCATTCATACTGACATCTACCTCGGCTGTTTCAGTGTGATAAAGCATGCCGCGAACGCGCGCACGATCAACCTTCAGAAAATCGCCGTGATAAATTGCATAGGGCAGCGGCAACAGGTAACTTTCTCGCTCATCCGAGCCGCGATAATGGGGAAAATCAATATAGGCAAAACCCGCTCCTGCCTCCCACAGCGGAACTTGATCGGCAAGTGCAGATGAAATCAGAGTCGCTGAAATGGCTGGGAAAACAAGTGCCGCAGAAACAAGAAGCAGCGTTACCGTGACTGAACGGGGAAGGTCTTTTAAAAATTTCATCAGGGCAACTGGCACGGCTTCAGTTAACACTGCTCCAGCAAACTGCTTCGATTTCTACTAGCAAATCCGTGCGACAAATATCCGCCTGCAATACAACCAATTGCTGCAACGCGCCCCATTCAGCGCGAATAATCTCCAAAATAGCTGCCGCGTCTTTTGCGTGACGCACATACACCTTGAGCGCCAAACCATACTCAAAACCCGCGAACTGAAAACCCTGCTGACCAGCCTGATCAATTACAGCGCGTATATTGGCCAGCGTCTCGCGCGTCTGCATATTCACGGAGCCGGGGTGTACCGTATCGTGCCCCAAAATACTGGCCGTACCGGAAATAAACAGCGTTTTGGCCGCACCGTTGAATGCC
The DNA here is from genome assembly GCA_025362155.1 of Gallionella sp. Classification (GTDB taxonomy): domain Bacteria; phylum Pseudomonadota; class Gammaproteobacteria; order Burkholderiales; family Gallionellaceae; genus Gallionella. Next base: position 1,151 of record JANYHX010000077.1, read on the forward strand.
AGCGTAGCCCGCGAAAAAGTTGGGCTGCGCGGCCCAAATTGTTTTGGATATTTGTAAGCGCTGGTCTGGCGCGGATTTTCGATTTGCAACCCGGGAGCGCGCGCGGCAAGAAAATAAATAACCAGCGACCCGCCGTGGCTTCCCAATGCACAGGCAGCAGGCGAGTCCTCGACTTTTTTCTGGTAACGGACAAACGCTTCATGGCGTCCGATACTGAAACCGTGGTAGCGTTCCACGTTATTTTTGATCGCATTGATCTCCGGGAAGTAATTCCAGACTCTGATCAGGTTTGAATAGCTACTGCGCTGAAAAAATTCGAATATGCCTGAAAATGCGCGGCAGGCTACCTCGCTCAAATCTTCTGAGGCATTATTTGGAAACGACATGCGTCCAAAAAAAATATCTTCATTGCCGGCTCCTGTCATCAACTCGTCCTGATATTGGCTCATCGGCTTATTGGCTGTCCATATTTCATAGGCAGCATCGCCTCCCAAAACCGGAGTATCGACCCAAAGTAATGGACAGCCTGATTTCGTAGTTGCAACAGGGTTGCTGCCAAAACCAACCACGCACGCGACCCGGTCGCCACACCGGGCCAGATAGGCGTCGACTGCCTCCGGCGCAAGATACTTGAGCATTACAGCCCTGTTTTGGTGAACTTCATATCCCCTCATGGTGCAGTTAACTCGCCCACGACTTCCTGGATCGAACGTTTACGGCACAGCCAAGCCCGGTAACTCTCTTTGAACATAACCATGCTTTGCAGGTAATAAATAATTTTGAAGAGCATCAGCCGGAATTGTACCGGCGTATCACCAAACAGATCCCCCGCCAACACCGACAGCAGTGTTTCCTGCAGGCGGAATTTATTGCTCGGTTGCATAAACAAATTGCGCATCACCGGTGTGGTCATGCGATAAATAATCCAGGAGAAAATTTTCAAGCCATGCCGGGAAGTCTGATCGAATTTTTTTAAAGCGCGTGATGCCATAGCCGGATTACGCAAGCACTCATTGATCGCCTCGGCACCAGCAAAAGCACTGTTCATGGCCAGCAAAACACCTGTTGAAAACACTGGATCAATAAAGGAGAAGGCATCACCAAGCATGAGGTAATTCGGGCCGGAACTGCGGCTTGATGTATATGAAAAATTACCTGTGGCGGTGACCGGAGAGACCAGCTTCGCTGTTTGCAAGCGTTCTGCCAACGGCGGACAAAGTGTGATTGTGTCGGAAAAGAATTGTTCTTTAGCGACCTTACGCGACTTCAAATAATAGGGCCAGCAAACAGCGCCCACGCTGACTGAACCGTCAGCCAAGGGGATATACCAGAACCAACCGTGCTCGAACCAGAACAGGGTAATGTTTCCCTCTTCCTTGCCGGTGCGTCTCTCGGCTCCTTCGAAGTGCCCAAAAATAGCCGCACTGGCATGTTTTTTGTTGCGCTGTTTGATACCAAACTGATTCGCCAGCAGTGTGTCTCGCCCAGATGCATCAACCACGAAACGAGGCTGCCACCGGGTAATCTGGCCATCTTCACTCTGCGAGGTGACAACGGCTCGCGCGCCGCTCGGAAACTCGGTTTTGGTAACTTTGCATCCCTCACGCGCCCGCGCTCCTTTGGCGATGGCATTTTTGAAAAGTATCTCATCCAACTCTGAACGACGAACCTCATAGGCATAAGGAAAAGATTTATCCAGTGCCTGCCCGAAATCAAAATGGCTGGATTCTTTATGATCGGGCGAAACGAACTCCGCTCCGTATTTGAGGATGCCGATAGAGGCAATCTGCTTTTCAACACCCAGGCGCTCGAACAGCGGCAGATTTAATGGCAATAGTGATTCGCCGATATGAAATCGCGGATGATGTGATTTTTCCAGGAGCACAACGTCGTAGCCTTGCCCAGCCAGCAATGCTGAAATGGTCGATCCGGCTGGCCCGCCACCCACCACCAATACATCCGGGGAGTTGCCGGCTGCTTGTTGACCAGTTTCCTGATGGAAGGAAATTTCGTGGGATGACATGGGATATTTACCAGCTTTGTTTTGTAAGATTTTAGCATAATCGGAAAGCATGACGCCTTCCGCCGCAGTTCTCAACCATCTGAATTATTTTCTCTTATCAATGCAAAATGCCTCATGGTCAATGCAATAATGCCCCATGGTTTCCGCCCCACAAAAACCCGCTAAAGAATTCGAAAATACCCAGTCTTGGCTGGAGTCGATGGCGAAAATTTTTGCTCCTGCCGAAATGTCCGTGATACGCACGGCCTGCGAATTAGCTGAACCGATCTACGAGGGAAAAACTGAACTCACCGGCACGCCGCTATTGCAACACGCGCTGGGCGCGGCTTCGATACTGGTCGGTATGAATCTGGATCACGAAACCATCGTCGCCACCATTCTGCATGCGATGCCCAGGTATTTGAATGATTGGGCGACTACCCTGCAAACGCATTTCGGCGCCAATGTGCAAAAGTTAGTCGAAGGCATTTCGCGCATGGAACAAATTCCTCTGTTCAATGAAGCGCGCGGCATGAAAGACAAGGACGAAGCCGCGCGTCAAATCGAAAGCCTGCGCAAAATGTTGCTGGCGATGGTGGAAGACATCCGTGTAGTGTTGATCAAACTAGCCGAGCGTACCCAGACCATGCGCTGCTTGTCCGGCGCAAATCCAGCGCAGCAGAGGCAGATCGCGCAAGAGACCCGCAGCATTTTTGCGCCCCTGGCCAACCGTCTCGGGGTGTGGCAACTCAAGTGGGAATTGGAAGATTTGTCGGTGCGCTATCTGGAACCAGAGTTATACAAAAAGGTCGCGAAGCTGCTGGATGAACGCAGGGCCGACCGTGAACAATTCATCACCACCGCAGTGTTCCGCTTGAAACAGGTATTAAGCGAAGCGGGTGTTTCCGCCGAAGTGACTGGCCGCCCCAAACACATCTATAGCATCATCAACAAAATGAAGCGCAAACAGGTTGATTTCAGCGAGCTATATGACGTGCGCGCGGTGCGGATCCTCGTCGGCGATATGACACGGCGTGACGAAGTCTCAGGAGCGGGAGTGTCGCCATCCGCCTCCTCCCGCACCCGGCTGCTTCGCAGTAACGTGTCGGAGGCGGACGACAGCCTGGTCGATGGTATTGGGGCTTGTTACACCGCGCTCGGCGTGGTGCATGAACTGTGGCCGCCGATAGACGGCGAATTCGATGATTACATTGCGCACCCCAAGAGCAACCACTACCGCTCGCTGCATACCGCCGTGGTCGGGCCGCGCGGCTTGGCGCTTGAAGTGCAGATACGCACCCATGAGATGCATCAACACTCCGAACTCGGTGTTGCTGCCCACTGGCGCTATAAGGAAGGTGGAAAATCCGATAAACATTTTGATGAAAAAATTTCCTGGCTACGTCAGATATTGGCGTGGAAGGAAGAGCTAGCCAATAAAGGCGACTTGCAGGAGCAATTCAAAAATAATTTGTTCCATGATCAGGTCTACGTGCTCACTCCGCAAGGCAAAGTGATCGGCCTGCCAAAAGGCGCGACCCCGGTGGAATTCGCCTATACCCTGCATACCGATCTGGGACACCGCACGCGCGGCGCCAAGGTAGACGGCAGGATCGTGCCGCTTAACTACAAATTGCAGAACGGCCAACGTGTAGAAATTCTTACCATCAAACAAGGCGCACCTAGCCGCGACTGGATCAACCCGTCACTCGGCTTTTTACAAAGCCCGCGTATCCGCGCCAAAATCCGCGCCTGGTTCAAGAGCCAGAACTTTGATGAAAACGTCGCGCAAGGCAGAACGCAACTGGATCGTGAATTGCACCGGCTGGGAATCACCGCTATTAATCAGGAAAAGCTCGCGCAGCGATTGCACTTCAATACACTGGAAGATTTTCTCGCCGCCATCGGCCGTAATGAAATCACGCAGCGACGTATCGCCGTCGCGATTCAGGAAGAGCTGCCGACCAAAATAATAGGAACGGGCAAGCAAAAAATATTTCGTCCCGCGGCTGAACGTACTTCAAAATCAGACCTCATTGTCGGCGGGGTGAACAACCTGATGACCCGCATCGCCAAGTGCTGCAATCCCGTACGCGGTGATGCCATCGTGGGCTACGTCACGCGTGACCGCGGCATTACGATACACCGCGAAGACTGCGCGTTTATGCTGCGCCTGATAGAGAGCAGGCGTGATCGCAAGCTAACCGCACAGTGGGGCGAATAATAAAGGTGCACAGAAATGTGATGCGCCAGAACTGTACATTAGAAATTATTTGGTCAGGTTTCACACCCTGTAATAGAATGAATCGTGGTATTCGTTAATTAATGCTGAGTCGCCCAGCTAGCTCAAATAATCAACTACTTCTTTCCCTCACTGTGGCGCAAAATCCTAATCCTCAAGAAATGCAGGTCCTGTCCGCTTTGTTCGCCGAAGGACAATACACAGAAGCTGTAACTCTCGCGCAAACAATAACTGCTCGCTTTCCTTTTTACGGAGTGGGCTGGAAAGCCTGGGGTGTAGCGCTGCGACAAATAGGACGTAGGGCGGATGCATTGGCATCGCTGCAAAATGCGGCGTCACTGTTACCGAGAGACGCCGAGACACACAGCAACCTGGGCGCCGTCCTGCAGGATCTCGGCCGTTTAGATGAGGCCATAGCCAGCTACCAACAGGCATTACAGATCGAGCCGGATTTTCTTGAGGTACATTACAATCTCGGCAATGCCCTGCATGAACTGGGCAGATTAGACGAAGCGGAAGCCAGCTACCGCTGGGTGATACAGGCCGAGCCAGATTTTGCGGAGGCTCACAGCAATCTGGGCGGCACTCTTCATGACATGGGTCGGCTGGAGGATGCCGAAGCCAGTTTCCGGCGGGCGTTACAGATAGCTCCGAATCTGGCTGAAATACATAACAACCTGGGCAACACTCTTAAGGATTTGAATCGACTGGCAGAGGCGGAAGCCAGTTATAAACAGGCGCTACAAATCAAACCTGATTACGCCGAAGCACTTTGTAATCTGGGCAACACCCTACAGGATTTAGGGCGTCTAGGCGAAGCCGAAATCAGTTATCGGCGCGCGTTACAAATCAAACCGGATCACGCCGGTGCTCTTAACAATCTTGCTTTACTGTTCAATGCGCAAGGCAAGGCATCGATGGCTTTGAACACCATCAAACAATCCCTGCAGATCAAAGAAACGGAAGAAGCTAAAAGCATTTTTGTAGCCTGTGTCAAACGCCTGCGTTTCACTCAGGACAGTAGCGAGATAGGCACACTCATGGTCCGCGCCTTAACCGAACCATGGGGC
>JANYHX010000094.1 GCA_025362155.1 Gallionella sp.
GCCGCGCATTATACACAAACAGCCCAGTCCGTCAAAATGGTTTTTTCGGGGTTTATATGGGTTATCGCCGCATCAGTATCTACGGTATTCTCTATGCCCTTGGTCTTATCGAAATTTAATTCGGGCCTGGCACCTTTAATAAAGTATGCCGAAGCGGTAGTCGTGGCTGGCGCTGGAGTCGAGGTTGAAGCTGTCGGTAATGCGGGTGATGTGGGTCGCCACGGCATTGTCGTATTCGTAGGCCACGCGGTAGCGCTGGCCGTTGAGGTTGGCGCGCTCTGTTTTGGGATTGATGAGGTTGTTCATTACTTTTCGCTAGTGTACTATCCTTTTCAAATCTCTGGCCGACAATCCAAGGAGCAATCAAGATGAGTGCAGCCCCGCAAGTATTAATCGAGAAGCTGGAACAGTTACCCCCACAACAGTTGGCGGAAGTGGAAGACTTCGTCGATTTTCTGGCAAATAAATCCCGCCGCAGCGCAGCGTGGGAGCGGCTATTGGCCATTGCTCCTGCCTTGGAAGCGGCAGGCGTCCCGCCAATGTCAACGGATGAAATCAATGCCGAAATAAAGGCCACACGCGCAGTGCACCGCGCCAAATCATAAACCGCAAAATCTTCCAATGCGTCTCGTTCTTGATACGAATATCGTGCTGTCCGGCCTATTGTGGCGCGGCACACCCTATCAATTGTTCACCCGGATCAAACAAACGCGCACACTGCAATTGGTGAGCAGTCCGGTTATGCTTGAAGAATTGGCCGATGTCTTAACGCGCCAGCAGTGCACCAAACGCCTGGCCACCATCGGGCAAAGCGGTGCGCAGGTATTAGCCGATTATTTGCAGGTGGTGGAGCTGGTTGAGCCTGTGAGCATCCCGCCCACCTCACGCGACCCTGACGATGATGCGATACTAGCCTGTGCGCTGGCGGCACATGCGGATTTAATCGTGTCGGGCGATGCGGATTTGCTTGTACTCAAACAGTTTCAGGATATTCCCATCGTCACGGCAGCACAGGCGATCAAGCAAATCGAGACACCCTGAATCGCAAGACGCATCCTCCAAGAAGCTATCGTCAAAGCTGAATCCCCGTAATTCTCTCCCGGCATTACTTCAAGAATAAATTCCAGCAGTATTTCTCAGCTCTGCGCGCACCCGGCAATAACGAAGGAATTGCATGATCTTCATGGTTCTCCTGATTTTACTTGCACCGATGTTTCATGCTTTGGCACTGCACCTGCGCGGACAGCCGCGCCGTCACTGGCGGATGGCTGCAACAGTCAATACTTGTGAAGCCGCCCCGATTTACCGCACCCGGGCAAAACCCGAATGGGTCAAACGCGAGGTGCTGCGCTTGAAGGCGCTGATGCCGCATGACGGTTGCCGCAGTCTGTCCGATATTTTCAATCGCAGGTTTGCGGTGCCGCGCAACATGACAGTCGGCAAGACTTATGTGTCGGATACGATACGCAAGCATTACCACGAGATTCTTGTTCTCAGGCGGCAGATCAAGAATGCCAAACCCAAGGCGGTTCCCCGTAATCTCATCTGGGCGCTCGATCTCACCGGCAAAACCACGCTCGACGGTCGAACCCGGCTTATCCTGGGCATCATCGAACATGCGAGCCGTGCCGCGCTTGCGCTCGAAGCGGTTCGCAGCAAATCAAGCTGGACGCTTGTCGCCAAACTTGCCGCTGCAATCAGTCGTTATGGCAAACCCAAGATGGTCAGGACGGACAACGAATCGATCTTCACTTCGCGTGTGTTTCGCCTGGCGCTATTTCTGCTGGGCATCCGCCATCAGACAACCGATCTGCATTGTCCGTGGCAGAACGGGCGGGTGGAGCGTTTCTTCGGCACGTTGAAAGAAAGTCTGGATAAGCTCGCAGTGTCATCATTCGATGCGCTCAACAGTGCGCTCACCGAATTTCGCGTGTTTTACAACCATGTCCGGCCGCATCAGAATCTGGCCGGGGCTACGCCTGCCGAGGCTTGGGCTGGGGTTGATCCGCGCGTGACGCGCTTCCAACAGGAATACTGGTTCGAGGCTTGGGATGAGTTGTTGCAGGGTTATTACTTGCGGAGGTAAAGCTAACGGCGGAACAAGACGATAAAAAAGAATTCAGGACGGCAAGACGGCTGTCCGGGAAATGCTCGCCCGAGCGGTAATATTTACAGAAATTCGGGCTGCCAACTCGGGAAAGTCATCTGAAATTTGTATGCCAGATGCGATTTTGAGGTGACAGACTCGGGAAAAAGCCGAAAAAATCGGCGCTGGTGATTACGAAACTGCTTGCGGACGGTGCGGACAGGCCACCGGTCATCTGTTCGATATGCTGGTAAAAGCGCTCCGTGCCCAAGGGCTGGCTCTGGTTCAACGCAAGCCTGATGTCGTTGATTGCTTCTCCATCCAGTTGCGTACGAAACAATGCGCGATA
>JANYHX010000283.1 GCA_025362155.1 Gallionella sp.
TTCCTGACTGGAAAGAAACTGCTCCGCTTACCATTGCACGCGCGGGTGCTGCGGTGGTGGCAATTGATAACACCCTTTTTTTGATCGGTGGAGTGGACGGTCAAGATTTTTTAAATACGACTGAGTATGCCAAAATTCACAAAGATGGGTCTTTAGGCCCGTGGCATTTAGGTCCCAGTTTAATTGAAGCGCGCGGGTTTATCGACGCAGTGATCCATAACGGTTATGTATACGTGGTCGGTGGAGGCAATGGCCCCAACGGGCATAATTTACTGCGTACCGCTGAACGCGCCCGTATTTTGTCTGACGGCACATTGGGTTCCTGGCAAACAGAGCAGAATCAAATGGTCGTCCCGCGCCGTTGCAGCAAGCTTATTGCAACAGATACTGCTATTTATTCATTTGGTGGCTTTGGTGGAGTTCTGCTGGATACAGTGGAACGTGCCGATTTTCAGCCGGACGGGCACTTGGGGGAGTGGCAACTGGAACCCAAAACCATGTTGATGCCCCGCTATGTAAATGGTGTAAAAAAATGGGGTTCAGCCGCGTATGTGATTGGTGGGCATGATCAGGACCAGGGTGTAGGGATTACCGATGTGGAGTGGTCTCCGTTAGGCAATGCGGAAATGCGCAACTGGAAAAAGACTGCGCCACTGCAAGTCGGACGGTATGGGTTATCGACTGTGGCTCACGGGAATTATATTTATGCGCTGGGTGGCCTTACCGGCCTGGAATTCCTCGACAGCGTGGAAAAAAGCAAAGTGAATCCGGACGGGCAGTTATCTCCTTGGGAAATGACTACGCCGCTCACTGTATCGCGCGGCATGTTCAGCGTGGTGGAATACAAAGATTGGATTTATGTGCTCGGCGGTTCCAATCGCGATAATTATTTATCCAGCGTGGAATATGCCACAGCCAATAGCAATGCCGATTTTGGATACTGGGGAAACGCAGCTGAGAGTCAGGCCTACCAGGCCAAGCTGGCCGCCCGTAAAGAAATGCAAACCCAATTGCCTAACCGTGGGGTGGTAAAAAGCATTCTTCAGGCTAAAGCCTACACTTATCTGGAAGTGCTAAATGATAAACAAGAGGTGATCTGGCTGGCGGGTACCAAACTTGATATTCAGCCCGGCGACCCCGTCCGCTACAGCAAAGGGGTGGTCATGAGCGGTTTTTACAGCAAAGAATTAAATCGGACTTTTGAAGAAATTTTATTTGTTGGACAAGTACAAAAAGCCGAGTAATAACAATGTTTTAAAGACTTATACGCTGAGCAAGGAAATGATCTCTTGGATTTCGTGGCGGAGTCCCGCAACATTCAGGGCGGGCGCAGGCAAGGCGCTGTGACTGCCAGATTGGTTGGGATTTTCCAACAAATTACGTGCGCCACTGATCGTAAAACCCTGTCCATACAGCAACTCGCGGATACGCCGAATCAACATCACCTCATGGTGTTGATAATAGCGCCGGTTGCCGCTACGCTTGACTGGATTAAGTTGGGTAAATTCCTGCTCCCAATAGCGCAGCACATGCGCCTTGACCCCGCACAACTCGCTGACTTCACCGATGGTGAAATAACGTTTGGCGGGGATAGTCGGGAGTTCTGAATTAGGCTTGTGGTTTTCCATGATAGGACTTTTCCACCATGGTTTTTAGTTTCTGGCTGGGATGAAACGTCACCACACGACGTGCGGTGATCGGGATTTCTTCGCCGGTCTTGGGATTGCGTCCGGGACGTTGCGGTTTGTCGCGCAATTGAAAATTACCGAAACCGGATAATTTAACGCTCTCACCCTGCTCCAGTTGCAGACGAATTTCCTCAAAGAATGCTTCTACCATATCCTTGGCTTCGCGTTTATTGAGGCCTACTTTTGCGAACAGAAAATCAGCAAGTTCGGCTTTGGTTAACGTTGTAGTCATATTTTCCCTTATTCCACTCCACCCATTTGGAATCACATGCGTAATTGCGCACCCATTTTTTGTAGCGCCGTCACTAATTGCGTGATGCTGGGTTCAATTTCGCTATCCGTGAGTGTTTTATGAGTATCTTGTAACAACACACGGAATGCAAGGCTTTTTTTACCTTGCTCCATACCTTTCCCGCGATAAACATCGAACAATGTTATCTCAGCTACAAAAGGAGCAGACACCCGACGCATCGCATCTAGAATGGTTTGTACCGTCATTCCCTCGTCGACCACCACTGCCAGATCACGGCGTACCGGCAGAAATTTGGCGATCTCGCTCATATGAGGAGCCTTTACCTGCATCAAGGCAGCCAGTTCAACCTCGAACCATACACAGGCTTGAGGCATATCGTATTGCTGCTGCCAACGCGGATGTATCTCGCCTATCCAGCCTATCATTTGCTCACCATAATAAATCTGCGCACTGCGTCCCGGATGCAAGGCCGGGTGGGTTGCGGAAACAAAACGCAAGGGTTGCGGTGCGAACAATGCTTCGACATTCGCTTTGACATCATAGAAATCCACAGCTCTGGTCACCTCACCCCATTGTTCAGCTTGAGCTTCGCCATAGGCCAAGCCAGATAATCGCTGGCTCTGGACATATTCGTTGTTAATTTTGGCGAAACATGCGCCAACCTCAAACAGACGAACCCGCGGCTGTTTGCGATTCAGGTTATAGCGCAACGCGCCTACCAATCCACCGATCAAGCTGCTGCGCATCACCGCCAGATTGCTGGCGATCGGATTTTGTAACGCGACCGGATCATCGTTGCCACACAGTTCGCGTTCCACATCTTCGTCCACAAAGGAATAACTGACAATCTCCTGATAATCCAGTGCCACCATCGTTTGCAGGATGCACGCCAGCGGACGCTGTAACTCGCTGCAGGGCAGCATGGTCATAGCCGCGTGTGGCACTAACGCGGGGATGTTGTCATAACCGTACAGACGTGCCAGCTCCTCAATCAAGTCGGCTTCAATGGAAAGATCAAAACGGAAGCTCGGCGGAGTAACGCGGTAATCATCCCCGAAAGAACTCCCCCCGCCTAACCTCCCCCCGGAGGGAGGAGGGACAATCGCCTCCTCTCCCTGCGGGGGAGGATCGAGGTTGTTTTCTGCGACGAAATCGAATTGCAGGCGCGTAAACAAATCCGCAATCTGGCTATTCTCCAAACTGATGCCCAACACTCGCGCCACCCGCGAACGCCGCAGCATGATCGCTTCGCGCTTAGGCATGGGGCCGCGCACCTCGCTGATAGTCCCGGCGCTACCGCCACAGATTTCCAGCAGCAATTGCGTGGCACGCTCCAAAGCCAGACGGGTCGCTGCAAAATCCACGCCGCGCTCGAAGCGAAACGAGGAGTCGGTCGCCAGTCCAAAGCGGCGTGCCTTGCCGACAATCGCATCGGTTTGGAAAAATGCACTTTCCAAAAACACACCCTGTGTAGTCGTCTCCACACCACTACCCTGCCCGCCCATGATGCCCGCCAGCGCCAGCACCCTGGTGTCATCGGCAATAACCATAATCTCTTCGTCCAGCACCACCACCTGCTCGTTGAGCAAAATCAGCGGCTCACCTTTGCGCGCCTTGCGCACCGTAATACCGCCGGATAGTTGCGCCGCATCGAAAGCGTGCATAGGCTGGCCCATTTCCAGCATCACATAGTTAGTGATGTCTACCACCGCATTGATCGCGCGCAGGCCGCTACGCTCCAATCGGCGCAGCATCCAGGCTGGCGTGATCGCGGCGGCATTCACGCCACGCACCAGACGCCCGCAATATAAAGGGCAGCCAAGCTGCTCTGCCACCTTGACAGGCAATTGTTCAGCCAAGGTGACAGGCTGTATTTGTATGTCCAATGGTTTCAGTACACTGCCAGTCAGCGCCGCGACTTCACGGGCCAAGCCCACCATGCCGGAGCAATCACTGCGGTTGGGGGTGAGTTTAAGCGTGAATAATTTGTCGTCCAATTCCAGATATTCGCGCAGATTTTTTCCAACTGGCGCATCGCCGGGTAACAGAAACAAACCCTCACTTGCTTCAGCCAAGCCCAGTTCTTTTGCAGAACACAACATGCCGAACGATTCAACGTTGCGCACCTTGGCCTGCTTGATCACAAAGTCCTTTTCATTATTATTACTTGGGGGCAGCACCGCGCCGATACGCGCGCACGGCACTTTCACACCCACCGCCACATTGGCAGCTCCGCACACGATGGTCAGGGGATGCGCTTCGCCAACGTTCACCCGGCAGACATTCAGACGGTCCGCATTAGGATGCTTGACCACTTCCAGCACCTCGGCGACTACCACGTTGTTGAATACGGGTGAAATAGACTCGAGTGCTTCGACTTCCAATCCGGCCATGGTCAGCACATTTGCCAGTGCTTCGCTGGAAAGCGCCGGATTAACCCATGTTCTCAACCAATTTTCGGAAAATTTCATTGCTGTTTATTTAATTAAATTGCTTGAGAAAGCGCAAATCGCTTTCGTAAAACAGCCGTAAATCATTTACGCCATATCGCAACATTGCCAAACGTTCCACGCCCAAACCAAAGGCAAAACCCAGATATTTTTCGCTATCAATATTGACATGCTTCATCACATTGGGATGCACCATGCCGCAGCCACCGATTTCCAGCCAACCCCCGTTCCAGTTCATATCCATTTCAGCGGATGGCTCGGTAAATGGAAAGAACGACGGGCGGAAACGCACTTGCAAATCGTCCTGCTCGAAAAAGCGCTGTAAAAAATCCTGTACCACACCTTTTAGATTAGCAAAGCTCACATTCTCATCAACCCACAGCCCTTCAACCTGGTGAAACATCGGCGAATGCGTGGCATCGGAATCGAC
>JANYHX010000119.1 GCA_025362155.1 Gallionella sp.
GTTGAGCGCATATTGTTCGCTCGCGGAAGTGTATAAACAGGCGCATCGATTAAATGAAGCTGACACTGCCGAAAGAGAATGCCAAAGCCCCTTACATGCAGGATCAATACCGGAAAGATAGCGACATCAGGCTTATACCAAAACCTTGCCGTGGTAGCCTGCTGCGGTGTATGCCGCCAGTACTTCGGCAGTGACAGTAGCGTGAGTATCTTTTTTTGCCAGCGCCACACAGGCACCACCAAAACCGGCACCCGTCAAGCGCGCGCCATACACTGCTTGATGGCGCTGAAGTAAATCCACGAGTACGTCCAGCGCCGGAATTGATACGGCAAAATCATCGCGCAGGCTCGCATGAGACGCGTTCATCAACTCACCAAAACGTTCCACGCTGATTGGACCCACTGCTTCCAGCACGCGCTGATTTTCGCTGATGACATGGTGTGCGCGCTGTTTAAGTGGAAAGGGTAACGCTTCGATGCGGCGCAGGTCATCGACATCCCGTAAAGCGGGTACGCCAAGCAGGGCGGCGGCCTGTTCGCATTCGCTGCGGCGCTGGTTGTATTCGCTATTGGCCAGCGACCTGGGTACGCCGCTGTCGATCACAATCAATTCTGTGTTCGCCGGTAAAGGCAAAATTGCGCGCTGCAGCGTGCGCGTATCAAGAAACAGCATATGGCCCACATCGGCCAAACTCGAGGCCATTTGATCCATGATGCCGCAACGCACGTGCGCAAACTGAATTTCGGCCTGCTGTGCGATCTGTGCAATTTCGACATCGTCGATGTTGAAGCCGAATAATTTTCGCAAGCCGCGCAATACTGCAACCTCAAGCGCGGCGCTGCTCGACAGTCCGGCGCCTATTGGCACCTCGGAGCTGATGGTCATGGCCACCGGGGTCAGCGGAAAACCTTTTTGTTGCAATAAACGAATACAGCCGAATACATAACTCGAAAATCCGGCAGGCATATCTTGCTCGGGTACGTAGGAGACAAACTCGTCGAGGCGATCAGCATATAACTGATACTCATTGTTGGGGCTGCGCGCCAACTCAATATATGTGCGCTGTGGAATGGCCGTCGGCAAGACGAAACCATCGTTGTAATCAGTATGCTCGCCCAGAAGATTGACGCGCCCCGGTGCATCGGCGGCGGCTTGGGGGGTAAAGCCGAAAACATCGTAAAAAACTGACTTCATGGCTAAGCCTTATTTTTCCATTATTTGCGGACGTTGCCGACCCCGCACCATTTCATGCGGCCAAGCCGCGTCATAGGTCAGATTTTCCACCCCCTGCGCGGTCACCATAAAGGTATCTTCGATTTTGGCGCCACCGCGCAGGCTGGGATTCCACGCTATCGGCGTCGCATCGCTCAGCGTTTCAAGCGTTTCAGGCGTGGCGACAATTTCGCGTGCCAGGTAACCGGTGGTGCCGCCCTGATGATGTTCAAGAATGGCCGCTGCGTGACCGCGGGCAAGATAGGCGGCTTCCAGCGTGCGATAAATTTCATTCAATGGAATCTGGGGACGACAGGCATCCAGCGCTTCCGCTTCGATTTCGCAAACCTGTTGTTGCAACCTGGTCCATCCACCCGGCAATTCGCCGAAGCTGACAAAGCGGGTCAAATTCGCATACAGCCCAAATCCGCGCGCACAAAATACCAGCATCGCCATCCTGCCGAGTTTAGCCGCGCTGGCGGTAGGGTGGCGGTAGGGTGGCGGTAGACGGGCAAGCGTTGTGCACCGGCTGCCAGTGTCAATGCCGGGTGCAGACCGCGTGCCCACAAGGCCTCGGCCCCCGCACCGGCCAGTTGGTACTCGCTCCACTCCGGCTGCGCGGCACTCAATGCTTCGCGCATGGCTGCACTGGCGAGCCGACCGACCTGGCGATAACGAATAATTTCGGCAGGTGACATATGCCTTTTCAAGGCGAGCAAGGCGGAGGGTAGCGGACGCTCTCCATTGCATGGGCAGTCTGAGAGAATGGCTGCGTTGGCGCTCATTTCCTGGACTGCAATATCGCGCGTAGCCGGATACATCCACGGGTCTACATGGAGTTTAAATACGGAAGGCAACTCTTCATCTTTTAAGCGCTGTGCTTCAATCGGATCAGTCAATACCCACGCCTCATGTGGGGTGATCAATACTTCCGCGACGCCGATATTCGTCGTCAGCAACACCACATTCGACGCCCCTGCTGTCGCCCACGAAAACCAGTCATAACCACGCAAACATAACGCCGTATTGGGTTTCAACGCCATGCGTACAGCCATAAGCTTGGTGCTGACCTCGGCATCGCGCGCTGCCAGATCGAAGCTCATAACGAAACGGCGACCGCCTGTAATTCCTGCGCTTTTTCTTCCGGTAACGCGTCGTTGGCAAACATGCCTGCCGCCAGTTCGGTACCCGCCAGATATTTCAAGCGGTCACGGGTGCGATAGGGCGGATAAAACTCTGCATGTAAATGCCATTCCGGATGCGCCTCGCCGTCGGTGGGCGCCTGATACCAGGCCATCAGGTAGGGAAAAGGCCGTTGCCATAAACCGTCGTATTTCAGTAATACTGTTTTTAACGCTTTGGCGAGATCGGCGCGTTGCGGCTCATCCAAAGAGGAAAAATCCGGCACTGCTTTACGCGGCGCCACCCAGACTTCATAAGGATAACGCGCCCAGGCTGGGACAAAGGCAACCGCATGTTCTCCGACATAGAGCATGCGCAGATCGGCCTTGATTTCTGCTGCGATTAATTGCTCCAGCAAAGGCTGCTTATATTCGCGGTAATGTGTCAGCTGCTGCTCGTGCATACGTTGGGGCACCGGCGGAATAAAGGGATAGGCATAAATTTGCCCATGGGGATGGTGCAAAGTGACGCCGACTTCCACCCCGCGATTTTCAAACGGCAATACATACTGAATGGACGGATGTTCAGCCAGCGCGGTGGTGCGCGCACCCCACACCATCAACAGCAATTCGATATGGGACAACGGCAATGCTGCCAAGGAGCTCAAGGGATCCTGCGTAAATACCACCACCTCGCACTGACCGTTTGCGGGCAGGGTTTTAACTACACTTTCAGGCGGGTCATGTGCTTGCAAGGTCAGCGAGGGAAAACGGTTATCAAATACGGCAATGTCGTAATCGCCCTGAGGAAGCTCAGTCGGATTCGACGCATCTCGCGTTACCGCCAACGGGTTGTATTCCGGCGGTGGCATGAAGGTGCGGCCTTGGCGATAGCTGGCGTAAGCCACCCATTCGCCGCGTAGCGGATGCCAGCGCAAATGCGGATTGGCCGCTACCGGCTCGGGACTGGGGCTGGGTGCTGCGGCTACCGAGGTGATGGGGGCGCGACTATATAAAAAAAGTTTGCGCCCATCCGGTTTCGTCAGTTCCTTGGCATACAACATTTAATCGTGTCCGCGTACGATTTCCGCAAGGCGCCGCATCGGAATTTTCGGGGTGCGGTCGCCATACAGCAAGCCATTAGCTTCCTGGAAAGTATCCGTAAACTGGGTATAACAAAAGCCGCTAAACATGGCAGTAGTGCGCGCGACGTCGATAAGGGCGCTGCATTGCGCTTCATATTCGGCATGGTTCTCATAAAACCGGTATCCCCAGGCGCGACCGCGGGTCTTGTCGTCTGGATGCACATAGGCGAGGCCGCCAAATTCGGTCAGGAAAATCGGCTGACCGCGATGCGGATAACCGTCAAGTGTCAGAATGCGCCCGCCGGGACGACGGCGGTCAAACAATTCCTCCGGCTTGACCAGCCGCCCGTAGCGGCGCCGCAAAGTCGAGGGATTAAAATCGTAATCATGGATGCCGATGATGTCGGTAGCTGAACTTTCCCAGCCGTCATTGCCGATCACAGGTCGCGTCGGATCCAGTGTTTTGGTGAGGTGATAAAAAGCCTCGACAGCGGCGCGGTGTATATGGGAAGCGGCCAGATCAGGGACGCCCCACGATTCATTAAATGGCACCCAGACAATAATGCAGGGGTGGCTGTAGTCGCGGTCAATCGCTTCTGTCCATTCTTGCATCAGGCGCTTGATTGATTTGGGGCTGAAGCGATAGGCGCTGGGCATTTCTTCCCATACGGTCAGCCCGAGCTTGTCGGCCCAGTAGAGATAGCGCGGGTCTTCGATTTTTTGGTGCTTGCGCACACCGTTGAATCCCATTTCCTTGGCGAGTTCCACATCTCTGCGCAACGCATTATCGGAAGGCGCGGTCATCAGCGTATCCGGCCAATAACCCTGGTCGAGCACCAGCCGCAATTGATAAGGCCGGCCGTTGAGCAGCAGGCGGTCGCGTTGAACATTCACTGAACGGATCGCGGTATAGGATTTGATCCGGTCAACTTTTTGATTGCCGCACCACAGCGTGATATCAGCGTCGATTAAAGTCGGCCGTTCCGGACTCCACAGCAGATCATTACGGTAATCATCTATGCCTGGATCGGACAAGGCAATCCGTCTATGCACCTCTCCGCCTATAACCTGATAGCTGTCATCAACCAGCAACTGCGTGCCACGCGTCAAGCGGATCGAAATGCGCATGTCATCGCTGAGCTGGCCGACAATAAATCCCTCAAAGCCGATTTCCCAGCGCTCCAGATGCGGCGTCCAGCGGATATGGCGTATATAGGTTTCGGGAACTGATTCCAGCCATACGGTTTGCCAGATGCCGGTAGTGCGCGGGTACCAGATGCCGTGAGGCTCGCGTTGCCAGTCTTGCTTGCCGCGCGGTTTCTCCAAATCTTCAGGATCATCTTCCGCCCTGACGGTAATGCGTTGCGTACTGCTTTCCCGCAGCAGCATGGTGATGTCCACCGAAAAAGGCGTATGTCCGCCCTCATGCTCAATCGCCAGCATGTTGTTGATCCATACACGCGCAAAATAATCGACTGCACCGAAATGCAGAATGACGCGACCCGATTCCTTATGCGCTGGCTTTTCATATTCAAACTCGCGTTCATACCAGCAGGCGCGATGGAAGCCAGTGTCGCCGATACCGCTAGCGCGGCTTTCCGGAGCAAATGGGACAAGTATGGTATGGGGCCATTCCGTCAGCTCTGACGGTTGCCGGAAGCGTTGTTCGGGATCGAAAAAAAATTTCCATTTCCCATTGAGCGATACCCACTGGGGACGTTCAAGCTGGGGGCGAGGATAAGCCATTTCCGTCATCACAGCCCCCGACTGGCATCCCTGGTTTTTAAGCGTCTGGTGTGATCAAAAGCCCCATTATTATTACTGTAAAAAGCCGCTCGCTGCGAGGCTGCCTGTGCTGCGGTGGATACCGCGGGCACCGCGCTGTGAGCGGATGCCGCAAGAGCAGTTTTGTCATATTGAGAATGTACGTAGTCCGCAGCTTTTTTACCGGCAATAAAGGCATGGTCGGAGTTATAGTATTCCCACTCGCTATAACGCCCAGCGAGAACAATATCCTGTTCATGCAGCCACGAACGTATCAACGACACATGCTTGAGCCGTGCATGATCGTAGATGACATAGGCATAGGGCATATCCACTTCGTTGGCGACCCAAACCGGATCGCTCGCATTGATAATACCGACCTTGATGCAATCGGCTATACACCGCTGAATCAGTGCCTCGCCTTCGCAGGGCAGAGGTTTATGGGGGGAATAGGTAATTTCGCAGGTCAGCCCGAAGCCGCCGGGCGGATTGCAGTGCGGGCTGGCATTTCCCTGTACAAAAATACGATGGAAGACGCTGTCTTCGGGAAAGTAAATCCAGTGTTTATTGGTCAGATTGGAACGGCCAATGCCGAGATTGATGCAGCGCACGGAGACATGCCGCAGGCCTTGCGCAGCGCTCCGGACTACGCTCGGCACACCATCATCCATCAACTTAATGAGCTCGGGCAGCGGCAATGTGCTGACCAGCGACTGATAGCTATATTCTGTTCCATCTGTCAGTGTGACACGATGATTTGCCGGAGAAATGGCGCTGACCTGCGCATTGAGTTTGAGCTGGCCTTGCAGATGGGGCAAAAATCCATCCATCAGCGTCTGGAAACCGCCTTTCAATGGGTAGCCGAAACGGGCATTGGGTCCCATGGGCTTGGCCACGGGCTGTAATGCGCCTTCAATCATTTCTTCAAGATCGGGCAATGGTACGCGGCCGCCCAGCCAGGATGTTTCCATTTCAGTCAAAGGCACGGCCCAGAGTTTACGGTTATAGGGAATCGCAAAATGTTCGGCAATTCCTGAGCCCCAAACATGATAAATAAAATCCTCGAAATTACGTGCTCCCTTGCGGCGATTGGGAAAAGGCAGCACATGCGATTTGTTTGCCGGAACGGTGGCTTCCATGATGCCATCGCCGCAGCAATCAGTAATGGATTCGGCTTTGCAGGCGCTCGCGCTGCTGCCATTGCCAGACTTGCTTTCTGACTTGGCGCCCGCGGCTACCACGGTGGGTTTGAGAATGCTGCCAAAGCGCGCTTCAATGGCACCGACGATACAGTCTTTGATGACTTCAGGCGGAAGGCCATAAAGAGCGCCCTGAAAGGGATAACGCGTATAAACCTGCTTGCTGTAAACCCATGCCTCGCGTTCTTGCCAATGGATATTATTGCCAAGCAATAATTTATATAACTCGTGAACATAGGGATCATTGGAAAACATTATGTGTCCGGCATAATCGAAGGTGAATCCTTTATCATCAATCGAACGGCACCAGCCGCCCACGGCTGCATTGCGTTCCAGTAACAACGAATCTGCGCCCAGATGGTAGGCGGCGCTCAGACCAGTGGGTCCGGCACCGAGGACAATAGTCCGCGGCTGTGGAGAGTGTGAATTAAGGCTGCCAGCCACCGATGGCGAATGCTTGTTAATAGAATTTTGGCTATGAGATTTCGGGTCGATAGAGTTTTCATCTATCTCCATGCCGTCAAATCCCGCAGGTTGTTCTCGTAGCAACGCGGCCGCTGCCGAGGGCAAATGATGTTGCTGAATGGAGTTGTCAATGAGTCCGCTCATTGCTTTGACAGTGGCATCCCACGAAGTACGCGACAGCACATCGCGCATTTTTACTATTCGTTTTTCCTGCTGATCGGGCGTAGCGAGCAAGGCATCTTCACAGGCGTCAATAAATGCTGGCGAAGTATCCGCCAGATAAACGATTTCGCCATAGGGTTGTGCTACGTCAGTAATGGGTGTGCTGACGATGGGGCGCTCAGCCACCATATATTCCAGGGTTTTGGTCGGGCTGATGAAACGCGTTGCTTGGTTGCGTGCAAAGGGCAACAGGCAGACGTCCCAACCCGCCAGAAAGCTGGGTAATTGTGCATAATCCTGTTGCCCGAAGTAATGAATATTGGACTGTCGTGGTAACGTGTCCGGGGAGATTTTAACTACCGGGCCGACCATAATAATTTGCCACTCTGGATGTGCGGCAGCAAGATCATCAATTAATTCCAGATTAATACGCTCATCAATGACGCCAAAAAAACCAAGGCGCGGATGAGATAGTGGTTTTTGTAATTCCGATTCGATTTCTGGCCTGCGCGCCTGGGCAAAATGGGCGGCATCGACACTGCTGGAAAAACAATGGACATTAGAGTTGCGGTCTTTTTTGGCGTTATACAAACTGGGGCCGCCGGTAAACACCAGATCAGCGGCTTTTAACAAGGCTGTTTCGCGCTGTAGCAACTGGCGCGGCGCATTGAGGAAAGCCGATAGTTCATCCATGCAGTCGTAGATGATGCTGCGAGGTTGAATCGATTGCAACAACGGCAGAGCCATAGGCGTATAAAACCACGCCACATAATCCTTGAGATTTTCGTCAAGAACCAATCTTTCCAGCAAGGAATTCAAATAGGGTAACTGTTGATCGTGAAAGCCCACGGACTTTTCGGGGGTATGGGGTGTGCATACCAGCACATTGCCATGCTGCTTGCAGTCGAGAAAAGTGGAATCATCCGGTACCGGCTCCTCAAAAAATATTACGCGGTGAGCAGCAGCGAAGCGGCTCATCAAGTGTTGAGGACGTTGATACACGAAGTCCCATCGCAGATGGGAAAATACGATAAGGTCATAGGTCATGAATTTCTCCTAAAATTTTAACTAACTAATTAACTGATTGATTGATAATTGCAGTGCTGGCTGCTGAGGCGGGTTTGCGCCACCTTCAGATCAGTCGCATAATTTTCATTCAAGATTCTGCGCCAAGAACCCTTGCTTTCGGTATCCAAATCCCAAAGCCCGCTGTTGTGCCAATGCTTCTCATTTTCCCAGTCCGGACGATCCAGTATCGGGTAGAGGCAAATGCCATCAACCGGTATTCCCTGGCTGCGTGCGATGCAAACTTCCTCGGCGATTTCCTTTATCCATTGCCCACGACCGCTGCCGACATGGCTGGTTTCGCCGATAAAAATAGGATGGTGGTAACGATGATAGACTTCCGCCAATAGTTGATGCAGAGGCATGCGACGCGGATCGCCAAGATGCCAGTGCAAACGATCATTGGTTAAATATTCCCATTGATTTGAATGGTAGTAATTCACCCCGATGATATCCAGATATTTTGGATCACCGCCCAACTCCGGTGAGGCATAGCCGCCGATCATGTCCCAAGCTTCGAATTGCGAAGCCCGCTGCGCGTTGGCTGCGGGAGCCAAGTCAGGTCGATCAGGGGGGGCGATGATATGAATAATGGGATCCACATTGACGATACGCGCCCGCGGGTCGACCAACCAAATAGCCTCGCAGGCGGCTATCGTTGCGCGTATCAGCTGACGTTTTAATTCGGCGTCGCGGCCCTTACCGTGGCTGGCGTAGGGATACATCAGCCCGGTGTGGCAAATCGCCCAGGATAAAAAAGAAATTTCATTGATCGGGTTGTAATAGGGCACTGCATTGCTATGTTCGCCAATAAAGCGCGCAACATTTCCGCAGAAACGTGCAAAACGATCCACAAATACTGTAGAAAATACGTCGATTTCTTCCGGCCAGCCATAATGGCATAGCGTCCATATAAGCTGAATACCGTGGTCATTAGCCGCTTTCAACATCGGCGTAATAGAAGAATAGTCGAATTGGCCGGAGCGCTCTATCAATGGCCAGCGCACGCTTTCACGCGCCGCTTCAATCCCAACGCTGGGGAGTAATGCATAATCTTGTGCCACTTGGCGATCATGCTGCACGAAGGAGGTCATATCAAGACGCTTGCCGGATTCATTGATATGACAAGCCCCTTCGTATCCAGCCATCCAGAAAGATTTAAACAACGGCGGGTTCGACATTACAATAGCCCCTCGTGCCAGCATCTTGTAAGTTTCTTAAATTTATCCATGGGGTTGCACACTGTAATTGCTTGAAGGCGTAGGCCATTTTGTTGTCAATTTTGTATTTTTATTGTCTGCTTCTGTGCCCCTATATACTGTGCGTTCTCGTACATCCGAGTAAAAATTATTTATGTGGGAAGATACATGGTGCCATGACCACATTAATTAAGCCGCTCTCCGGCTGGGGGCGCTATCCGGTACAGTCCTGCGAACTGGAGCGACCGGAACGTTATGCAGAATTACTGCCGAGTTCTGCCCGATTGATCACTCGCGGTCAGGGACGCAGCTATGGCGATGCGGCGTTGAATGAAAATGGCAGGGTGATGCTGACGGAACGCATCAATCGCCTGCTGGATTTTGATGTCAACAGCGGCATTTTGCGTGCCGAGGCGGGAGTGACACTGGCCGACATTTTGCCGGTAATCGTCCCCAAGGGCTGGTTCCTGCCGGTCACCCCCGGTACGAAATTTGTTTCCCTGGGTGGTTGCGTGGCCGCGGATGTGCATGGCAAGAATCATCATTACCAAGGCTCGTTCGGCGATCACGTTTTGTCGCTGGAATTGATCCTGGCCGATAACAGTCAGCTGACCTGTTCCCCTGCCGAAAATATTGAGCTGTTCTGGGCTACTGTGGGTGGAATGGGGCTGACCGGTATTATCGGTGAAGTGACACTCCAGCTCATCGCAGTACAGAGTGCGCACATGATGGTTCAACATCATGCCGCCAAAAATTTGCAACAGCTTTTTAAGCATCTGGAAAATTCAGCTTTGGATGATCGTTATGCAGTGGCCTGGATAGATAGCCTGGCGGATAGCAAAAATCTTGGACGGGGTATCGCCATGTTCGGCCATCATGCGGGCGCGCATGAAATACCAGCTGATTTTGGTGACGCGCTTACTATCAAGGCTAGACGTACGCGTTCTATTCCTTGCGATTTGCCAGGTTGGGCACTGAACCCACTGAGCATAGGGGCATTCAATGCACTGTATTACCAGCGTGAAGGCAATAAACAGCGACCGTTTCTGACTAGTTACGATCCATATTTTTATCCGCTGGATGCAATCCAGAATTGGAATCGCCTGTATGGCAAACATGGCTTCGTGCAATATCAATGCGTGATTCCGCAGCACACTGCGTTCGATGGCATCAAAGCCTTGCTGCAAGAATTATCTAACAGTCGCCGTCCTTCTTTTCTTGCGGTGCTGAAACGCTTTGGTGCGCAGGGCAGGGGCATGCTGTCTTTCCCGCTGGCGGGTTATACGCTGGCACTGGATTTGCCGATCCGGGATGAAGGATTATTTGTGTTGCTGAACAAGCTGGACGAGATTGTTGTACAGCATGGCGGACGAGTATATCTGGCCAAGGACGCGCGACTTTCCGCGGCATCGTTTCGTGCCATGTATCCGCGTTATGAGGAGTGGTTAAAGATCAAACAAACGGTTGATCCGCAAAACAGGTTCAGTTCCAGTCTGGCGCGCCGCCTGAAAATTTCGGGTGATGCAGCATGAGTGAAAGGGTATTGATATTAGGCGCCACTTCGGCGATCGCCCGTGCCACGGCTGCCGCCTTTGCCGCGCGCGGTGCGGCCTTGTATCTGGCTTCACGCGATGCGGATGAGTTGCAGCGCATCGCTGCGGATTTGCGGCTGCGCTATGACGTGGAAGTACGTTATGGCTTGTTTGATGCTGAAGCGACTGAAAGTCACGAAGCATTTTTTAAATCTGTTATTCAACATATGCCCACTCTTTCCGGCGTGGTATTGGCTTTTGGTTATCTCGGCAATCAACAGGCAGCGCAAGATTTTAGCGTGGGCGCGAAAGTGATCACCAGCAACTTTACCGGTGCAGTATCTATCCTGAGTCACTGCGCGAATTATTTCGAGACGTTGCAGAGCGGTTTCATCATCGGTATTTCTTCGGTGGCCGGAGATCGCGGCAGGCAAAGCAACTATATGTATGGTGCCGCAAAAGGCGCGCTCAGCCTGTATCTGCAAGGGCTCCGTAACCGCCTGTTTGTCAGGGGTGTGCGGGTTATCACTATCAAGCCTGGGTTTGTCGATACGGCCATGACATTCGGGCTTCCCGGTTTATTTTTAGTCGCCTCTCCGCAACACATCGGCGAACGTATTGTGGCCACCTTGGGTAAGTCGGCAGACGTAGTTTATCTTCCGAGTTTCTGGCGTTACATCATGCTGATCATCAAACATATTCCAGAACCTGTTTTCAAGCGGATGAAATTGTGAGTATGCCGGGAGTGGAAAAGCCGGTCGTGGCGGCATTCGATTTCGATGGCACCTTGACGCATCGCGACACTTTGGTGCCGTTCCTGTTGCAGGTTGTCGGCTTGGGTCATTTTGTTCGCAATGCATTCGTATTGCTTCCGACGCTTTCGGCTTACGGTCTGCGCATAATCCGCAATGACGTAGCCAAACAACGCGTACTCAGCCGATTTTTTGCCGGTATGCATATCGACACCTTGCGGGGCAAGGCGACAGAGTTTGCCGAACACCAATTACCGGGACTGATACGCCCGGAAGCGGCACGGCGCTTTGCTTGGCACAAACAACAGGGACATCGCTGTATCGTGATCAGCGCATCGCTGGAAATTTATGTGCGGCCTTGGGCACTGAGCAAAGGCTTTGATGATGTACTGGCTACACAACTGGAAACACGAGCGGACGGAAGCGTTAGCGGAAACCTGTTGGGAGAAAACTGTTTTGGCAGCGAAAAAGTAAAACGACTGGACGCATTGCTGGGGGCAAGAAGCAGCTATATTTTGTATGCCTATGGCGACAGCCGAGGAGATAAAGAATTGCTGTCCGTAGCCGACCATGCCTATTACCGAAAGATGAACTGAAAGCAAATGAAAGTGGACATTCTGACGGCGCGTATGCGACAACTTTTCCCTGCTTGGCTACTCCCTGGACTCCTGGTGTTGATCAGTGCTGCAGCTGTGTTAGCTGCTTACTGGCCGACGCTACACTACATCTTTATTTCTGACGATACTGTTTACATCACGGAAAACACCAGGCTGTTGGAGTTGCCCTTCAACGAATTGTGGCGCCTCTTTATCGAGCCATATAACCATTATTCCGAATTTCTTCCGCTGCGCGAACTTTCTTACTGGTTCGACATCACGCTGTTTGGCCTGAACGCAGCTGCGTTCCGCATGCACAACATTATTTTATATCTGCTGTGCCTGCCGTTGGTCTATGCCATTTCCTCAAACTTGTGGCGATACTTTTGTGCGGCAGACGCCGCGAGCGCGCCTTGGGCAGCAGCGGCCATTACCGTATTATTTGCGCTGCATCCCTCGCATACCGAAGCAGTAGTATGGATCAGCGGCCGCAAAGATGTGCTTTCAACGCTGCTTTCGCTGTTCGCCATATGGTTTGCCGTGCGGGCAAAGCGTGAACAGGGTCTTGCTGCGCCGCATGCAATAGCCAGCTTGGCGGCACTACTAGCGGCGATGCTTGCCAAGGCCTCGGCTTTTGCGGTGGCGCCCATCATTGCTCTGCTTTGGATGATGTTCTGGTTCAATATACCCGCGCCACAGCGGCGCAATTCGATATTGTTGTGGCCGCTTGCCAGCCTGTTATTGGCAGGGTGCATGGCGCTGATTTTTGCGACTATCATCCCGACAAAGATCCCCTTCTATTTTGGAATTGAAGCAGTCACCAGGTCACTAGCGGTATTGGGGTGGTTGGCTAGACTTGCCGTGAGCCCGGAAAGCCGACACTTTTTTTACCCGGTACTGGAAGATCCGAATCTGACTGTCATGGTCATCCTTGGCGCAGTAGTTTTATTGGCTGCGCTGGCGGTCAGTGCAAGAGTGCTTATGCGCAAGCGACTGTGGCTTGAGGGATTTGCGATACTTGTTTTTTTTCTGCTCTGCCTGCCCAGTATTCAACTGATACCTTACCAGCCGCCTTCACTCGTTTCAGACCGCTGGTTAGCCCTTGCGGTATGGCCCAGCACGCTGTTGATCGTCGCATTGGCATGGCATTTAAAGTCGGCGCCCCGCGCAGTCCTATTTGTTGTGATTGGGCTGGCATGGGGTTACCAAAGTATCGAACGCTCCCGGGATTGGCGAAATTTAGAAACACTGATAGATGCCGATGTTCGAGCCTATCCGGGATATTATTTACCTGCGGCACATAAAATTATTTATGTGCAATTGAGGAGAGGCCTGCGCCGCGAGGCAATTGAAACCGCCAATACCATCTCGGATACCGCTGCAAGGAATATCATGATCGAACTGGTCAAGACTGATTATGCGGTACGGGACATTGCAGTAGCCACTGGCAATCCTCAAGGAGCAATGACGCTATTGAGTAAATTAGAACTGGACATTAAACCCCCGGAGCAAACAAAGTGGAATACGGCTATGAAGAATTTTTGGTCAATTACAGGATTTGCGGTAATCGGTGAATGGGAATCACTGGCCAAACAATTTCCTGATGCCGCGCCGGTACACTACAACACGGGCTTGTGGTTATTGAAGGTGCATAAATATAAAGAAGCGGTTGTCCATTTGCGCAGCGCGATCGAGTCTGGGCATCTTTCGGAACCTGCACGCGGACCAGCGTTGAAAAATCTCGGCCTGGCACTGATAGGCGCAGGGGATATCGCCGCAGCAGAAGCCCCATTACGCGCTGCCTTGCAACAGGTACCGCCAGATTTGCGTGCATATTGTCCGCTCGCAGAGGTCTATAGACATACTGGTCGGATCGAAGAAGCCACACGTGGCGATGCCGCATGTCCCCCTGAATGAATAGGAATAGTGTAATGAAAGTATCTGGACTATTGTTTCTGTTGTTCTGTATATAACCCTGCCAAGAAAATGAAAAAAATATTCGAGTTACTGCGGCTGATGCGCCCCTATCAGTGGGTGAAAAATGCCTTCATATTTACCGGCTTGTTGTTTGGCCATGCTTGGCATGACCCACAGTTGGTTGCACAGGTAATCATTGTCTTCCTCGCATTCTGTTTGGTGTCCAGCGCGATTTATACCTTCAACGACATCATTGATTTGGAGCAGGATAAACAGCATCCCAAAAAATGCTTGCGGCCATTGGCGTGCGGATCGGTCACTATGCCCGCTGCCGTGATGCTCGCAGCATTGCTGGGTGGGTTGGGTTTAATGCTGGCGTATTCGGCCGCGCCTAAGGTGCTGGTAATTCTGATCGGATATGCGCTGATGAACATCGCTTATTCACTTTGGCTCAAACATGTGGTGATTCTGGATGTTTTTATTATTGCTACCGGCTTCATGCTACGCATTCTTGCGGGCACGCTGGGAGTGGGTATCCCGCCTTCGCAGTGGCTGTTGCTGTGCGGTCTGATGGTGACGCTGTTTCTTGGTTTTACCAAACGCCGCGCGGAAATCATAGCGTTGACTGATGATAAAACCGCGCACCGTAAAGTACTGGAACATTACAGTCCGGTGCTACTGGACAAAATGATCGGGATTACGGCAGCGGGTCTGATCATGAGTTATAGCCTATACACCATGAATCCCGACACCATACGCATCCACAACACACCCAATTTGATTTACACCGTGCCGTTCATGATGTACGGGGTATTTCGTTACATCTATCTGTTGCATCACCAGAGCCGTGGCGGCGACCCATCGCATGATCTGGTGCGTGATCCACATTTGTTCGCGGTGGTAGTCGCATGGCTGCTGGCGACCATACTGTTGATCGCATGAGGCATACTATTCTGAGCGGCTGGCGTTTCCGCGCGCTGTTGCTGATTGTGCTGTTGAGCGCCATTGGTTATCTGGTGTTTTCCATATGGGGGGGCTGGCATGAAGTGGTTGCGGCGATGGTGCGGGTGGGCTTTACTGGAATGGTCATTGTGCTGACGCTTTCACTGGTCAATTACGGATTGCGCTTTGTGCGCTGGCAAAAATTCCTCGCGTTGCTCGGGCATCGTGTTTACACGCCGGAAAGCCTGCGCATTTACATCGCGGGATTCGGCCTGACCATATTGCCTGGCAAGGCTGGGGAAGCGATACGCAGTTTGTTCCTAAAGCATCATGGCATTTCCTATCCGGAAAGTCTGGCGGCTTTTTTTTCGGAGCAATTTTCCAATCTCATCAGCATGCTGATGTTAGTCTCTATCGGTTTGTGGTTGTATCCGCCTGCTAAGCCTTTGGTCGTGATTCTTGCAACGTTAATTGTGACCGGTTTGGTCGTTCTGCAGCAAACCAAATGGCTGAAAGCGCTGAAGACCGTTGCGCAGAATCGCTTGCCGGGTCGGCTGGGCAAGTTAGTCCATCACGGCATTGAAATCGTGCTGCATTCCGGGCGTTGCTTTCGTCTGCCCATGTTGCTGTATGGAATTGTCCTTGGGCTGGTTGCGTGGGGCTCAGAGGGCGTGGCTTTTTACTACATCATGCATGTTTTGGGCAGCGATCTGTCGCTGCCCACGGCACTGTTCATTTATGCTTTCTCGATACTGGTCGGCGCACTAAGCTTTCTGCCTGGGGGCTTGGGCGGGGCTGAAGTCACCATGGTAACATTGCTCATATTAAATAATGTCGCGCAACCTCAGGCCGTTGCCGCAACTGTATTAATCCGGCTGGCGACGTTGTGGTTTGCCGTTGCGTTGGGCGTGTTTGCGCTGACTCTGCCCGAGCAGGAAACGGCAGTCGAAAAAAACAATCCATGAGAATTGAAGCATTAACTTTTTATAGATTTCTCGCGGCGATAATGGTTGTTGTCCATCACTTCGGCAATAATTTGGTTAGCCGTGATTTTGCATTCCAGATGGTCACATTTTTCTTTGTGCTATCAGGTTTTGTGCTGACCGTCGCGTATTACCCCAAAGCGGAATTTTCAACAAAATCGTACGCAATAAACAGAATATTCAGAATAGCGCCTGTTTATCTGATTGCCTTGGCATTAGCAATTGGGCCCAATTCGAAGGTAATCGCGATTATTTTAAACCTGACATTTCTTCAATCATGGTTTCCCCCTTATCCGCTTAGTGTCAACTTCCCCGCTTGGTCACTATCTGTAGAGATGTTCTTTTACTTGTCTTTTCCATTTATTTTGGCCAATTTAAAAAAAACTTCGCCTATTCAATTCATGATGGTAGCGGGAATAGTTTGGGGATTTACCCAAATGGCCATTATGAATTTGCTTAATAGTCCATTTTATGCAGGGTTTCCTTCTGTGTCCCATGATTTAATTTATTTTTTTCCGATCTCTCATCTGAATAGTTTTTTGTTGGGGATGGGTGCAGCAAGTATGTTTCTTAAGAATAACGTGAGATGGAAAATACCATCCCTGTATTCCCTCCCACTCATCGCTTCTTTATTTGTATTAATAATTTTCGGGTATAAATTCGAACAAATGATTTCGTTTCTGCTTGGACACGATTGGAAGTTTGGGGGGAGCTTTTATGCGCCAGTTTTTATGGCATTGATTCTTATAACTGCACTCTCGGATAACTTTTTTACAAAAACATTATCACTCAAATTTCCAGTCCTGTTAGGAGAGGCAAGCTACGCACTGTATATATTGCAATTCCCAATGTATAAGATATTTTATAATTCGATTCGTCCGTTATTTCCTTTTGGTGGACTGGACCTGTTTGTTTACTTGGCGTTTCTGACAATGGCATCAATCATTTCGTTTTATTGCTTGGAAAAACCGGTTAAACGTTTAGGGCACAACTTACTCAATCGTACTTAACCCATTGCTGATGGCGAGGTAGTGGTTTATTAGTAGCATCACCTTCACCATGGCCGCCACCAGTTAACCCTCCGATCCGCTTAACTCCTCGATCAACTCGTCAATGTTAGTGATCGGAGGCAAGCATTGCGTTCCGTGGCACAGCCAGGCAGTGGTTTTTTCTGCGTGCGGTTTATCGAGTACCTCGGGTAGATTTGCTACCTCATCAGCCAGCACTATCGTCATCACATTGGGCAGGTAGCAGGAACGCAACGCGCTTTGCCATGTGCTTGTTGCGCTGGCGGTTCCGCGCAACACCAGCACAGCAGAGGGCTGCAAATATTCTGCAAGTGCTGTGCACAGGCTGCTGTGATAAGCGGCATTTTGTTGCAGTGCAGAGAAAAAAAGTTTCAAACAACGTTCGGCGGCTTCCGCATATCTGGTTTCCCCGGTAATCAAGGAAAGGCGAAGTAACGCTTGCGCGGCAATGCCGTTCCCCGCCGGAGTGGCATTATCCTGCCCAATTTTGTTGCGCTGGATCAGCACCTCGTGGTCATGGCTGGTGAAGAAAAATCCACCGATTTGTTTATCTTCGAACCTTGCCAGCAAGGCATCGCCGAGTTGTATCGCAAAGGCCAGATCAACGCTGCGAAACTCGGCCTGCATTAATTCCAGCAAAGCGTTCAGTAAAAAAGCATGATCGTCCAGATAGGCGTTCAGATGGGCCTTACCATCCTTGTACGTAGCTAATAATTTGTCATCGTGCCACAAAGCGTTGCGCACAAAATCCATCGCCCGTTGTGCCGAGTGCAACCACTCTGGTCTATCGAACACCCGCGCCGCCCGCGCCATGCCGGTGATCATCAAACCGTTCCACGCGCCAAGGATTTTTTCGTCGCGCCCCGGGCGTATGCGCCGTTCGCGCGCCACAAATAATTTTTTTTGTGCGCTGCCCAGCAACGCGGTAGCTTGCTCTGCGGAGAGAACCAGGCGTTGGGAGATTTCTGCTAGCGGCGCGTTCACACGCAGGTTCCACGCGTGATGCTCGAAATTGACCGGGCCGTCCAGACCATAATAGGCCGCGATCAGCGTGTATTCATCGGCACTCAACAGCGCGCGAATCTCGTCACGCTGCCATACATAAAATTTTCCTTCCTCGTGCTCCGAGTCGGCATCCAGCGAGGAGTAATAGCCGCCTTCCGGGGATTGCATTTCACGCAGCACCCAGCCGACGGTCTGTTCAATGACGCGCGCAAACAGGGGATCGCCGTTATTTTGCCATGCGTCGCAATACAGGGTAAGCAGTAGGCCGTTGTCGTATAGCATTTTCTCGAAGTGCGGGATGTCCCAGCGTTCGTCCACGCTGTAGCGACAGAAGCCGCCGCCGAGCTGGTCGTACAGTCCGCCACGCGCCATCTGTTGGAGTGTGTGATGCGCCGTGTGCAGCGTCTGCTTGTCGCCCGTTGCATGGCTGCGACGCAGCAGCAGATCGAGTTCCGCCGGATGCAGGAATTTCGGCGCGCCGCCGAAGCCGCCATGCACGCTGTCGTAGTTTGCACTGTGTTGTTTCACTGCTAACGCAAGGGGGCTGTCATTCAGCCAGACCCCTGAACCGCTCGGTCTGGGTAAGGTCTCGGCCAGTGCCGCGATCATTTGTTGGCCTTGTTCGGCAAGTTCTGCGCGCTTTTCCGCATAGACCTCCGCTACGCGCTTCAATAGATCAGGAAAAGCGGGCAGGTTGTAGCGCGCCTGTTTGGGAAAATAAGTCCCGCCGAAAAATGGCGTGCCATCCGGGCTTAAGAACATGGTCAACGGCCAGCCGCCACTTCGTTGTGTCAGCATGTGATGCGCGGTCTGGTAAATCTGGTCGAGATCGGGGCGTTCTTCACGATCCACTTTTATGTTGACGAAATGCGCATTCATCACTGCGGCGACTTCCACGTCCTCGAACGATTCGTGTGCCATCACATGACACCAATGGCAGGCTGAATATCCAATTGAAAGCAGGATAGGTTTGTCCTGTTCGTGGGCGAGGTTGAGCGCGTCAGGATTCCACGCATGCCAATCCACCGGATTGCTCGCGTGTTGTTGCAAGTACGGACTTGTTTCCTGAGCAAGGAGGTTGGGCATGTCAATGGAGTAAGTGCTTTAGCTCTTGCATCACATTCAGCATGATGTGTTGTTGTGTTGCGGCAACAGGATGCAGATTGTCGGCCTGAAATTGAGCTGCGGTAACACCTTCCAGCAGGAAAGGCACTAGCAGGATGTGATATTTTTTCGCAAGGCGGGGATACACATTGGCGAATTGCGTAATGTAAGGTTCACCATAATTCGGCGGCAATCTCATGCCCAGCAATAATACTTTCGCGCCGCTGTTCTGCGATTTTTCGATGATGTAATTCAAATTGGCCTCGATGTCTTTGATTGGTGTGCCGCGCAGTCCGTCGTTCGCGCCGAGTTCAACGACTACGATGGCCGGGCGAAATTGTTTTAATGCCTGGGCAATGCGTTTCCCGCCGCCGTTGGAGGTCTCCCCACTGATGCTTGTATTCACCACGCTAAATACGGATTGCGTGCGCTGCAATTCCTGCTGTAACAAATGGACCCAACTTTTTTCTATGGCGATGCCGTATCCGGCTGATAGACTGTCGCCAAATATTAATATGTTTTTTTCGGCATGGACGGCAAGCGGCAGCCCCAATGCGCTTAACGAAAGACAAAATGTAGCGAACAGAAAAATAATTCTTAAGGATAAAATTCTCATGGCAGCGATTGTGCAGGCGATCAATCTAACTAAGCAAGTATTAAGTCCCTCAATGGAAGGAAATGGTCAACCACTGACCATCCTGCACGAAGCAAGTTTCGCGGTTGAGGCGGGGGAGAGCCTTGCGATATTGGGCGCGTCCGGCTCCGGCAAATCTACCTTGCTCGGATTGTTGGCCGGACTGGATGTGCCGAGCAGCGGCAGGGTGCTGCTCAATAATGTTGATTTATTTGCTTTAGATGAAGACGGACGCGCACGGCTGCGGGGCGAGATGGTGGGCTTTGTATTCCAGGCGTTTCAACTATTGCCCTCGTTGAATGCCCTGGAGAATGTGATGCTGCCACTGGAATTGCGTGGCGCCGCTCGGGCTCGCGAACGCGCTACGGAAGCACTGAGGATAGTTGGCCTAAGCGCTCGTGCTCAACATCTACCCAAACATCTTTCCGGCGGGGAGCAACAACGTGTGGCGATCGCGCGCGCTTTCGTTGCGCAGCCGAAGATATTGTTTGCGGATGAACCCACCGGCAACCTCGACCCCGCTACCGGCAGCCAGATCATCGAACTAATGCTGGAACTCAATCGCGCACAAGGGACTACGCTGATACTCGTCACTCACGACGAAGCCCTGGCGCAGCGCTGTAACAGGCAGTTGCATCTGGCGGCGGGGCGGGTGGTGTAACTCTGAAATGACTTTGTAGATGTGAATTCCTTCCCATGCGTAATAAAATCGCACCTACTGGGTCGTAAAGCCCAAATAGATTAGTCCCTCTTTGTGCGAAAGCGCACAGTACACCCCGCCAGCTGCCTTAATACTATAGGGAGGCACAATAAAGGTGGGAATATGGGTAAGCTTGGCGAAAACGGCGGCAATACTGGGGTAGAAACGGTAGCGAAGAGAGGCAGTTCCGTTACCATGAAGTTTTTCAACTTTATCTTATCGCCCATCATCCTCATCGCATCGGTTCTTTTATGCCAGCAAATTATTGAAAATTCGATTGCCAATCAGAAAAACAAAAATGATTATGCGGAGCTGAATCATGTCAAATACGGTCTGCTGAGTGTTGATGAATGGAAACGGCAAGTTACCGGGATTCTGATCGAAGAAGTCAACAAGCTGGATCTGTCACGCACGAGTCAGAAGAAGTTACGCAAACATATAGAAGTTTTGTTGAATACATTTATTGATACTGCTGCCAAAAAAGTCAGGGAAGGAAACGAGAAGACTGCCAAGGGAAGGCTCAAACAATCATTGATAGATGCTTTTATCAACATGGACGATATTAAAAAAGGCATTCCCGAATATACAGATTCCATTATGCAGGAGATGACGAAATCGAAAACCAAGCGGGAAATAAAAGGCGCGGTTAAGAAACAACTCGATGAATATCTCAATCAAAC
>JANYHX010000158.1 GCA_025362155.1 Gallionella sp.
GACCATCTGGGTTACCGTGTTCTTCAGCAGGATCACATACTGATCGAACGATTCGACCTGACCTTGCAGCTTGATGCCATTCACCAGATATATCGCCACCTGAACATGTTGATTCTGGATATTTTTGCGCAGCGCGCACAAAGCCATGAAGGCAAGCTGCAGGTGGAGTTGGCGCAACTCAAATATCTCGCCGCGCGACTGGTCGGGCAGGGCGCCGACATGGGCCAGCAAAAATTTGCGGTGGGCGCGCGTGGCCCGGGTGAAACCAAGCTGGAACTGGACAGGCGCAAGCTGGATAAGCGCGTGCATTTATTGAAAGAACGCCTGGAAAAACTCAAGCATCAGCGTGATGTGCAGCGCCGCGCGCGCAATCGGGCTGATGTGCTGTCGGTGTCTATTGTGGGTTATACCAATGCCGGCAAATCCACATTGTTCAATAAACTGACCCGCGCGAATGTGTATGTGGCCGATCAATTATTTGCCACGCTGGACACTACTTCGCGCCGCATGTTCACGGAGGAGGCAGGGGAGATTGTAGTGTCGGATACCGTGGGTTTCATTCGCCATCTGCCACATTCTCTGGTGGCTGCGTTTCGCAGCACGCTGGAAGAGACCATACAGGCTGATTTATTACTGCATGTTGTGGATAGTAATAATCCCAATCGGGATGATCAGATCGCCGAGGTGAATAAGGTGTTGGTCGAGATAGAGGCAGCGGAAATACCTCAGCTATTGGTGTTTAATAAAATCGACTTGCAGGATGTACCACCCGGTGTGAAGCGTGATGAATATGGTAGAATCGTCCGCGTTTTTCTGAGTGCCAAAAGTGGCGCGGGTTTGGATGGATTGCGGCTGGCCTTGCTGGAAGCCAAGACTCTGCGCCAAACCTCCGCAGTTGAGAATCAAGTTAATCAAGCGAGAGACGAATATGGGATTGAATGATCCGCAATGGGGTAATAAAAATAGCGGCGGCCCGCCTGATCTGGAAGCATTGTTGCGCAAGCTCAAAGCAAAAGTGTCCACCCTGATGGGCGGCAAGGGCGGGACAGGCACACCCGGCAGCGGCGCGCCAATGAAAGGCTTTGCTGGCGGGATGAGCCTGATTGCCATCATTATTGTGTTGATCTGGGCAGGCAGTGGCTTTTATATTGTGGATGCCAGTCAGCGTGGCGTGGTGTTGCGTTTTGGCAAGCTGATTGAAACGACCCTGCCCGGGCCGCGTTGGCATTTGCCTTTCCCGATTGAAACCGTGCAACTGGTTAATCTTAGTCAGGTTCGCACTGTGGAAGTTGGTTATCGCGAGAACGTCAAGAACAAGATGGTCAAGGAATCGTTGATGCTGACCGATGACGAAAATATCATCGACATTCAGTTTGCAGTGCAGTACTTCCTGAGTGATCCAGCCGAATACCTATTCAACAATCGCATGCCCGACGAGAACGTGCGCCAGGCGGCGGAAACCGCGATTCGCGAAGTGGTAGGCAAGAACAAAATGGACTATGTGCTGTATGAAGGCCGCGAGCAAGTGGCGGCCGCTGCGACCAAATTGATGCAGGATATTCTGGATCGTTACAAGTCCGGTATTTTGATCAGCAAGCTGACCATGCAGAATGCGCAACCCCCCGAACAAGTACAGGCCGCCTTTGATGATGCAGTGAAAGCCGGGCAGGACCGCGAACGGCAAAAGAACGAAGGGCAGGCTTATGCCAATGATGTGATTCCGCGTGCCAGCGGTGCAGCGGCACGTTTGATACAGGAATCGCAAGGCTATAAGCTCAGTGTGATCGCCAATGCTGAAGGTGATGTCAGTCGTTTCAAGCAAATATTGGTTGAATATCAGAAAGCGCCCGCCGTCACACGCGAACGTATGTACCTGGACATGATGCAGCAAGTGATGGGCAATATCAGCAAGGTGCTGGTTGATCAAAAAAATGGCAACAGCCTGTTGTATTTACCACTGGATAAATTGATCGAAACCAGTCGTGGCGGCAGCCCGGAAGCAGATAGCCAGGCTGCTGCGAAAGCCGATAATGCGGCCCCTGCTACATCACAGGGAAATGACAATAGTGCAGCACAGCGCGCACGTGATTCGCTGCTAAGCCGCGACCGGGGGGCACGTTAATGAAAATGAATATTGGTAATGTATTGATAGCCGCAGCCGTGGTATTAATCCTGGTCAGCATGAGCATGTTTGTGGTGGATCAGCGCGAGAATGCGATCGTGTTCCAGCTGGGTGAAGTGGTCAGCGTTAAAACCACACCCGGTCTATATTTCAAGGTACCGCTGATGCAGAACGTGCGCTTCTTTGATTCGCGCATACTGACGCTGGATACCGGAGAACCGGAGCGTTTCATCACCGCGGAAAAGAAAAACGTGATGGTGGATTCCTTTGTCAAATGGCGCATTGTGGATGTAAAGCAATATTACATTAGCGTCGGTGGCGATGAAATGCGCGCGGTGACGCGTTTGATGCAGACGGTTAATTCCAGTATGCGCGAGGAGTTTGGCAAGCGCACTATCCACGAGGTGGTGTCCGGAGAGCGCGAACAAATCATGACCGTGTTGCGCGAAAAGACTGATGCGGATGCACGCAAGATTGGGGTGCAAGTACTGGATGTGCGCCTCAAGCGCGTTGATTTTCCGGTGGAGATCAGTGATTCAGTATATCGCCGTATGGATGCCGAGCGTAAGCGTGTGGCCAATGAGCTGCGTGCTTCCGGCGCGGCTGATGGTGAAAAGATCAAGGCCAATGCGGATCGGCAACGTGAAGTGATATTGGCCGAGGCTTATCGCGAAGCGCAAAAAACCAAAGGGGAGGGCGATGCCAAGGCGGCTTCTTTGTATGCATCTGCCTTTGGTCATGATGCCGAGTTCTATGCGTTTTACCGTAGTCTGGAGGCCTATAAACAAAGCTTCAAAAACAAGAGCGATGTGATGGTGATGGACCCCACTTCAGCTTTCTTTAAGTATCTGAAAAGCCCGAGCAAGGCTGGTAAATAGGTGCTCAATTATTGGCTGCTTGGTTTAGCGATGATGCTGGTGATTGAAGGAATGTTGCCCTTCGTGTTGCCTGAATTGTGGCGCGAAACTTTCCGCAAGTTGGTGACATTGTCGGATGGGCAATTGCGCTTCGGTGGCCTCACTGCCATGCTGGTGGGGCTGCTGTTGCTGTACTGGATCAAATAATGGATGCCTCTAAAAATTCAGAGTTCGCCCAAATGCAAGGCGCGGAAAAAATTTCGCCGCGCCGCATATGGATTATATGTAAGCAAGAAATTTTTTTCGCAACGCAGTAGTTGGGATGAAATCTGGATTTTTAGAGGTGTCCATGATGCAAAACTGGCTGCTCCCCGAATACATAGAAGACATGCTGCCAGAAGAGGCGTGGTGCGTCGAACGGATGCGCGCGCAATTTCTCGAGTTGTTGCGCAAGTCGGGGTATCAACTGGTGGCTCCTCCGCTGCTGGAATATGCCGAATCACTGTTGATTGATGGCAGTGCTGACAGAGATCTGCGCACTTTCAAGCTGGTCGATCAGTTGAGCGGGCGTACCTTGGCTCTGCGTGCCGACATCACTCCTCAAGTGGCGCGCATTGATGCTCATCTGCTCAATCGTCAAGGCGTGACACGCCTGTGCTATGCAGGAAGTGTGTTGCACACCCAGCCGATGGGGTTGACGCGCACCCGCGAGTTGCTGCAAATCGGTGCCGAATTGTATGGGCATGGCGGTCTGGAAAGTGATCTGGAAATCCAGCAGCTGATGTTGCAATCGCTGGCTCTGCTGGGCATCAAGGATGTGCATCTTGATCTCGGCCATGTCGGCGTGTTTCGCGCGCTGATGAGCCACGCCAAGTTGGAAAAAAATCTCGAAAGTGCATTATTTGTCGCGCTGCAAAGCAAGGACAGCGCGACTTTGCAAACATTGACGCAGTCTAGGGATGGATCAAAACCAATGGATGCGCCCTTGCGTAATGCTTTGCTGGCGCTCCCGACCTTATATGGTAAGTGTGGCGATGTGCTGGCAAAGGCACATAAGCTGTTGCCGGATTATCCGGGAATCGCTACGGCACTGGACGATTTGCAAAATATTTCCGGCCAACTGCAATCGCTGGTATCCAGCGTCGGCATAGACCTGGCCGATCTGCGCGGCTACCACTACCACAGCGGCATGGTGTTTGCCGCTTACCATGCCGGTAGTCACGACGCGATTGCGCTGGGCGGCCGCTATGATGACCTGGGCAAGAGCTTCGGGCGCGCGCGCGCCGCGACCGGATTCAGCATGGACCTGCGTCAGTTATATCGCTTGCTGCCACCACAAGCCGCCAGCTTGGGCATATGCGCGCCGCACGCTGAGGATGCTGCCCTGCGCGACAAGATCGCGCAACTGCGCGCGGCCGGTGAAACAGTGGTGGTGGATTTGTCAGGAGATGCAACGTTGCGCGGCGAATTGCAATGTGACCGCGAACTGGTATTGCGCAAGGGCGCATGGCAGGTGGCCGCGCTTTGATTATTAAAATTTGGAAGTTTTGTAATGGCTAAGAACGTAGTAGTAATTGGCACCCAATGGGGTGATGAAGGCAAGGGCAAAATTGTTGACTGGCTGACCGATCATGCGCAGGGAGTGGTGCGCTTTCAGGGCGGGCACAACGCCGGTCACACGCTGGTGATAGCCGGCAAGAAAACCGTGCTGCATCTGATTCCCTCCGGCATCTTGCGCGACCATGTGATGTGCTACATCGGTAATGGCGTGGTGCTGTCACCTTCGGCATTGCTCAAGGAAATGGACGAACTTAAGAAGGCCGGCATTGATGTCTACCATCGCCTGAAAATTTCCGAAGCCTGTCCGTTGATTTTGCCTTATCACGAAGCGATCGACAAAGCCCGCGAACTGGCGAAAGGTGACGCCAAGATCGGCACTACCGGACGCGGTATCGGCCCGGCCTACGAAGACAAGGTGGCGCGTCGGGCGATACGTTTGCAGGATATTTTTTTCCGCGAGCGTTTTGCCGCCAAGCTCGGCGAGGTGCTGGATTTTCACAACTTCGTGTTGAAAAATTACTTCCATACCGCCACTGTGGATTTTCAACAGACTCTGGATGATACGCTGGCGCTGGCGGAACGTATCAAGCCGCTGGTGATGGATGTGCCGCGTGCCTTGTATGAAGCCCACCAGTCCGGCAAAAGCCTGCTGTTTGAAGGCGCGCAGGGGGCGTTACTGGACATCGATCATGGCACTTACCCCTTTGTGACATCCAGCAACTGCATTGCCGGTGCGGCTTGCGCGGGAGCAGGGGTAGGCCCGCAGATGCTGGATTACGTGCTGGGTATTACCAAGGCCTACACCACGCGTGTTGGTTCTGGTCCTTTTCCGACGGAGCTTTATGATGCGGTAGATAAACGCGATCCGATTGGCGAAGGTTTGGCCAAGCGCGGTCATGAGTTTGGCTCTACCACTGGCCGTGCCCGCCGCTGCGGTTGGTTCGATGCTGCTGCGCTTAAGCGTTCGATCCAGATCAACGGCGTGTCAGGTTTATGCGTGACCAAGCTGGACGTAATGGATGGCATGGAAGCAGTGCGCATCGGTGTGGGTTATCGTATTGATGGCGTGGACAGTGACATTCTTCCGGCAGGTGCGGATGCGCTGGCGGACTGTCAGGCTGTGTATGAAGAAATGCCGGGCTGGAATGAAAGTACTTTGGGCGTGCAACACTATGAAGAATTGCCGAAGGCCGCGCGTAATTATTTGGAACGCATTTCGAAGGTGTGCGGTGTGCCGGTGGATATGGTTTCGACTGGACCGGATCGGGATGAGACTATTGTGCTGCGCCATCCGTTCGAGTAGTTTGCCCAGTCCGGGGCAACGAAAATTCACAGTGCGAGTTTAGTGTTGCGTTCTGCTTTTCGTTTGAATTTAAAACTGATACCCGAAAGAGGACTCGGTCACGCAAGCGCGACCCCGGCATCCGATGCAGCGGATGCCTTTCGAGTCCTGGCGCGAAGCATGCTTCGCTTTTCTGGGCACGAAAAAAAGCTCGCTTGCGCGAGCGATTCATGTTTGGTGCCCAGAAGAGGACTCGAACCTCCACACCTTGCGGCACACGGACCTGAACCGTGCGCGTCTACCAATTCCGCCATCTGGGCTTTTTGATGAAGGCGCGCAATTTAATTGTTAAAGGATACATTGTCAATGAATAATAAATGTTTTACACGATTGCCCTTTCTCCCGCTTGCGGGGGAAAGTTGGATAGGGGGAGCGAAGCGATGAAAAATAAAAAGAACCTACGTTTGCAAGACCCATTTCTGGAACGCGAACGCGAGCAATACGAACAACCGTTGCCGAGCCGAGAATTCATTTTGCAGATACTTACCGAGCACGGTGCGCCTATGGCAGACGAGGAGCTGCTGGACATGCTGCTCATCAATAAGGATGAGGAAGATTTATTCTCGCGGCGCCTGCGCGCGATGGAGCGCGATGGGCAGATCATGCGCAATCGCAAACGTGACATCTGCGTAGTGGATAAGCTCGATCTGGTCAAAGGCAAGGTGCAAGGGCATCCCGATGGATTCGGTTTTTTGATTCCCGAGGGTGGCAGTCCCGATATGTTCCTCAGCGAAAAGGAAATGCATCAGGTACTGCATGGTGACGTAGTGATGGTGCGCCAAAGCGGAGTGGATCGGCGCGGCCGACCGGAAGCCAAGATTGTCGAAGTGCTGGAGCGCGTTAATAATCGCGTGGTCGGGCGCTTGTTTGAAGAACACGGTATTCAGTTTGTGGTGGCAGAAAATCGCCGCATCACCCAAGACATATTGGTTGCGGCGGGGGAATCGGGCGGCGCGCAAGCGGGGCAGGTAGTGGTGCTGGAAGTAGTGCAGCAGCCCAACAAACATGCTCAACCCATTGGTCGCATTGTCGAAGTGCTGGGCAATTATGCCGATCCCGGTATGGAAATCGAGATCGCGTTGCGCAAGCATGATCTTCCGTATGAGTTTCCCAAGGATGTCGAGAAGCAGGCTAAAGCGATTTCTCCTGTGGTGGCTGCGGCTGATTGGCAGGGGCGTGAAGACATCCGCAACCTGCCGCTGGTCACGATAGACGGCGAGACTGCGCGCGATTTTGATGACGCGGTGTATTGCGAGCCGGAGAAAGGCGGCTATCGTCTGGTGGTGGCGATTGCCGATGTCAGTCACTATGTGCAGACCGGTGACGCGCTGGATCGCGAGGCGATCTTGCGCGGCAACTCGGTGTACTTCCCGCGCCGCGTGATTCCGATGTTGCCGGAAGAATTATCCAACGGCCTGTGCTCCTTGAATCCGCACGTGGACCGACTGTGCATGGTGTGCGACATGCATATCAGCAACAGCGGTGATATCGAGAAATATCGATTCTATCCCTCCGTGATGCATTCGCAAGCGCGGCTGACCTACAATCAGGTTGCGGAAATGCTGGCGCAACCGGAGAGCGAGTTGGCGAAGAGCAACGCCGCTATAGCGCCGCATCTGCAACATCTCTATGAGTTGTTCCAGAAACTGTTGCAAGCTCGTGCCAAGCGCGGCGCGATTGATTTCGAAACGGTGGAGACGCAAATGATTTTCACTGAGCAGGGCAAGATCGAACGCATTATTCCAGTAGTACGCAACGACGCGCATAAACTGATCGAAGAATGCATGCTGGCAGCCAACGTCTGTGCAGCGGGTTATTTGCACGAAAATGGGCACACCGTGCTGTACCGCATCCATCAGGGACCAACCCCGGAGAAGCTCGTCGCGTTGCGCGAATTCATGAAGGAATTCGGTTTGCAATTGACAGGTGAAGACGATCCGCAGGCCGCCGATTATTCCAAGCTGCTCAAGCGCATCAAAGGCCGTCCCGACGCCGGGCTGCTGCAAACCGTGATGCTGCGTTCCCTGCGTCAGGCCAAGTATGAACCGGAGAACATCGGGCATTTTGGTTTGGGTTACGATGCTTACACGCACTTCACTTCGCCGATACGCCGCTATCCGGATCTATTGGTGCATCGCGCCATCAAGGCGGTGTTGCAAGGAAAAAAATACACGCCCGCGCAAAAATGGAGCGAGCTGGGTGCGCATTGTTCGATGACCGAACGCCGCGCCGACGATGCCACGCGCGATGTCGAAGCGTGGCTGAAATGTTTCTACATGCGCGACCATCTCGGCAGCGTGTTTACCGGCACGGTCTCGTCGGTCACCAGTTTCGGCATGTTCGTGTCGTTGGATGATCTGTATGTCGAAGGTTTGGTGCATATTTCCGAACTCGGCAAGGATTATTTCCAGTTTGATGCCGCCAAACATCAATTGCTCGGCGAGCGCACCGGCCAACGCTATCGCCTCGGTGATCGAGTGCAAGTGCGCGTCGTCAAAGTAGACATGGAAAGCACCAAGGTCGACTTCGTGTTGGATGAGTTGATCCAGACTTCGGGACAGGGGACTTCGGGACAGGGGACGGCCGAAGAAGGGCGTACCACGGGTAAAAAATCAGCGTCTAGTAAAGCCCCCAAAGGCAAGACTAAAGAAAAGAAACGTCATGGCTGATCTGCGTCTGATCTACGGCTTTCATGCCGTGACCGCGCGCATCCGCCAGAGTCCCGACGGCGTGCAGGAAATTTACCTGCAAGCACAACGCCAGGATCCGCGCATGCGCGATCTGATCAAGCTGGCCGAAGCCAATGGCGTGCGCATCATTCCGATAGAAGCGGCGCGCCTCGATGGCATGGCGGGCAATGCGCGCCATCAAGGTGTCGCGGCGCGTGTCGATGCGGCGCAGCGCGTGCAACATCTTGATGATGTGCTGGACACACTCAGCGAACCGCCGTTGTTGCTGGTACTGGATGGCGTGCAAGACCCGCATAATTTAGGTGCATGTCTGCGTAGCGCCGATGCGTTTGGCGTGCATGCGGTGATCGCGCCGAAAGACCGCGCGGTCGGTATCACCGCAACAGTAGAAAAGGTCGCCTGCGGCGCCGCGGAAACCGTCCCTTACATCACCGTCACCAATCTCGCCCGCACGCTGCGTGAATTAAAAGAGCGCGACATCTGGGTGGTCGGCGCAGCAGGCGATGCCGAAAAAGATTTGAACGGCTTTAAACATAGCGGCGCATTGGCTTGGGTATTGGGTGCGGAAGGCGAAGGCCTGCGCCGCCTGACGCGCGAAACTTGCGACGAGCTGGTGCGTATTCCGATGTTGGGCAGCGTGGAAAGTTTGAATGTCTCGGTAAGTGCCGGTATTTGTTTGTTTGAGGCGAGACGGCAGAGAAATTCTATTATTTAAAGCATTTTCTAATTAAATTCCTCGTATCAGCATGCTGAAGAAAACACTATCCATTCTAAGATGCTGGGCGAATAATAGGCCGCCAACAAGCAGGTTGGTGATACCCAAGGATTTACTTGGTGCCCAAGACAGGCGCGATTGAGGGGGCGGAATGGCTAAAATTTCTTGTGTTGATTTGTTCTGTGGTGCAGGTGGTTTGACGCACGGATTCGTTTTGGAAGGGTTGCCTGTGGTGGCTGGCATTGATATGGATCCCGCATGTCGCTTCCCCTACGAGACAAACAATCAAGCTCGGTTTATTGAACGAGACATCAGTACAGTCACCAAGAAAGAGTTGTCGTCTCTTTTTGGCGATGCTGATGTGAAGGTCTTAGCTGGCTGTGCACCATGCCAACCCTTTTCCACTTACGCCCATAGATACTCTCTTGATGGGGACGAAAAATGGGGACTTTTATATGAGTTCGCCAGACTTGCCAAGGCTACAAACCCCGATATCATCACCATGGAAAATGTTCCGACTGTTGCAAAGCATGTCGTTTTTCATGACTTCGTAGATACCTTGAAGCGACTTGGCTATTGCGTATGGTACGCAGTCGTCGATAGTTCAAAGTACGGTGTACCACAAATGCGTCGGAGGATGGTGCTATTAGCATCAAGGCACGGTAGCATTGAGATGATTAAACCGACTCATTCAAAGCCTAAGACGGTACGTCAAGCCATCGGTCACCTGCGACCGCTCGGAGCCGGTGAGGTTGCTCCAAGGGATAAGCTCCATATAGCAGCCAAACTTTCAGATAAAAATCTCAAGCGCATAAAAGTTTCTAAGCCAGGCGGAACTTGGCGCGATTGGCCTGAGCATTTGATTGCAGACTGCCACCGAGCCGAAAGTGGGCAGACTTACCCAGGTGTCTATGCTCGAATGGAATGGGAGAAGCCTGCTCCAACAATGACAACGCAGTGTTTTGGCTTTGGAAACGGGCGATTCGGTCATCCCGAGCAGGATAGAGCCATTTCACTAAGAGAGGCAGCAATCCTTCAGAGTTTTCCACGCAACTATGTATTCATACCGAAAGATGGTGAAGCTAACTTTAAGGTGCTGGGGCGGCTCATCGGAAATGCTGTGCCTGTTGATTTGGGTAGGGCCATTGCGAAGTGCATCAAGACCCACTTGTCTTCGGTCGAGATTGGCTAGGATATGAAAGAATACAAATTAAATGTTGACCCGCGAATACTGGAATTGTTGGGCCCCAATCTTTATACAAATATTTACTACGTTCTGGCCGAGTTAATTGCCAACGCCTATGACGCGGATGCGAAGAACGTCTACATCATTTCCAACAAGGATGATATCCGGGTTGAAGATGATGGGCACGGCATGTCCTATGACAGAGGCGATATTACAAATTATCTGAATGTTGCCGGGGTTTCGAGAATCAAAGAAGAGGATTCGTTATCAAGGGCAGGCACACGCCGTAAGATGGGGCGCAAGGGTGTCGGAAAACTTGCTGCGCTATCCGTCTCGGAGAATGTCGATATCTTGACTGTAGCCGATGGGGAGAAGTCCGGATTCATTCTTTCTCGCCGCCCAGAGGAAGGCAACAAACTTAGGGCTATTTCCGATCCGGATATTACGTTCGATTACGTTCAAAATCATGGCTCAGCCATTGTGATGCAAAATCCACAATACAGGCTCCATAAGACGCTTTCTGCGGTAAAGCGTAATCTCTTGAAAATTTTTCCTCTGATTAATTCCGATTTCCGCGTCCATATCATTAGGGGCGGAGAATCTGAAGTCATAGATGACTTCGACAAGAATGTCATGGCAGAACTAGGCACACTGATTGCGCTTGGTGAGGAGTTTTCATCACTGACCAGTCTGGTACCAGATACCGATCCACAAAACAGGGCCAAATTGGTTGTCGCCATG
The DNA here is from genome assembly GCA_025362155.1 of Gallionella sp. Taxonomy (GTDB): domain Bacteria; phylum Pseudomonadota; class Gammaproteobacteria; order Burkholderiales; family Gallionellaceae; genus Gallionella. The sequence continues at coordinate 11,214 of JANYHX010000158.1, forward strand.
GATGCGAAATCCATCCCCTTGGTCTTAAAAGACCATCAAGGGATTGAGCACGAATATAGTCTTAATATCGCAGGCTGGATTGGGACATACAAGACGACACGAGGCCGCAAGTCCGAAATGACCGATTTCCCAGATAACTTCATTTCGCTTTTCGCAAACAAAAAAATGGGGGAGTTCAATATTTTGCCTGTTGTTGGCCAAAATAAACTGAATGAGGTCTATGTCATCGGACAGCTACATGTCGATCTGTTTGAGTTGTCAGAATTGCCTGACATGGCGCTGAGTAACAGGCAAGGATACAAATCGGATGATCCACGATATGAAGCAGTTCTCGACTATGTAAGGAAAGAGCTATTGGCCGATATTCTCAAAATGCGAGAGATTTCTACTGACCTGGCGAATGCGAAGAAAAAACAACAAAAGCAAGATGAACAGAAAGGTAATGAAGAGAGGCTCCGGCGGGATGTCGATGCATTTCGTAAAAAGGCGAGCGAGGAAGCCGCAAATAGCCTGCTAGGCCTTGGTTCTAGTTTGTCTCGGAAAACTATCGAAGAAGCTATCTCGAAATCAATAAACGACAACAGTCCAGACATGGGGCTTAAGTCAGTCGTCGACTCTCAGAAAAAGAAGGTACTCATCAGTCAGACATATGCAGACAAGCCTTTTTCCGACATCATCTATCAGATGCTTTTGCATAACAATGTTCCAGCCGAGGACATTCTATATACAAATTGTGATGACGAGATATGCCGTGTACCTGAGGGGAAAGGTGTTTACGATTATCTGAGAGAATTTTTTGTAGAAAGCTACTCGACTCAAAAAATATTCGTCCTTTTCGTGACAAGTGAAAATACAAAAGTCTCATGGGGTGCCATCACGGAAGTGGGAGCCTCATGGATTACTCAAGTTGACCATAAAATTTTCAATATTCATCCTTTCAGGCCGGAGCACCCCCTGAATGATGAAGTGCAGTGGCAAAGCACCAATAGGGAGAAGCCAACCACAGGTGATCTTTGGATGATCCCGCTGAACGCAGACATTTTCTGCCAGAAGATTGAGGCTGTTTGTGATGTATTCGGGTACGAGAAGAAAACGAGGGCAGCAAACAAGACCTATCTCGGGACGTTAGTTCCTATCAGAAACTCATGAGGGAATTGCTGCTTAATAGCCTTCCGCAGCATGAGGCTCTCAGGTGGCAAATATAGCAGCCTGGCAAGCCGCCACATGTTGGTCGCGAAACGTGGCCTACGTTCGCTTCACCACAATAAAAATATTTTCCCCACTGCCCGCAAGTCGGCAAGAAATTGCACAATGCGTTCTGATGTATTCGCTGGGCAGGCAAGTTTTCCCCGTTGATACGCATTGTTGGCGTATCGCCGGACGGCTCGGTTGGGTCAGGCCGACACAGAAGGACAAGCATTGCGCGCCGCGCGACATGGATCGCCTTCAATCCAAAATCCCGCCCCGAGTTGCGTTACTCGTTACATGTGAATATGATTTCTCTCGGCGCGAAATTTGCACCGCAAGTGCGCCATGTTGCAAGGAATGCCCAATAGCTGTCTTGTGTTCTAAAATTGGAGTGTCGCGTGACAAAAAAGAAAATGGATTTGGAGCCCGGAAACATAATTCCATGATCGTTTAAGATGTAGCGCGTAGTTGGGGTGAAGCGCGCTGTTACTACTGGGATGTAATCACCCGGATCACTTCGATGGTTATCACTCCCTGTTACTTCCCGCTACTTCGCCAGCTCAGCCTTTTCGATAATTACTTGATACAGTTCCAATTCAGCCGGTGTTGACACGCGCGTGCCCGCCAATTAAGCTGGCCGCTGTGCTTCGGGTTTAAAGCGAGACGCGACCAATAACAAGGAGCCGGTTTGTCCATTGGCTGGGGGCTTGCCGCATCGAAGTGCACCACCCGCATAGTCTTCGTAACGCCACCTCTTTGTTGCATGTAACAAAAAAACTGGTTATTATGCGTTTCATGTAACAGGAAATATTGGAGGTAAACATGAGAGCAAGTACATCAGCACGAGTGCAAAAGCATCGCGCGGGATTGCGGGAATCCGGACTGCGTCCAGTACAGATATGGGTACCGGATACGCGGCGCGCGGGTTTCGCCGAGGAATGCCGCCGCCAGTCGCAGTTATTGCAAGGCGATGCGCATGAGCGGGAAGCCGCAAATTGGCTTGAGGCAGCGGCAGACCACGAGGGCTGGAAATGAGGCGTGGCGATCTGGTAACGGTGGCTTTGCAAGGCGATCTTGGCAAGCCACGCCCAGCGTTAATCATTCAGTCTGATCTGTTTGATACCCATCCTTCTGTAACGATCTTGCCTGTGACCAGTGAGTTGCGCCTAGCGCCGCTGTTTCGCATTGCCGTGAATCCCGGTGAGTTGAATGGCCTGTCGAAGGCTTCTCAGGTGATGGTGGATAAGCCGCAATCAATCGCACGTGAAAAAATTGGTGCGGTGATCGGCCATTTGGATGATGAGACGATGCTGGCGGTGAATCGGGCACTGGCGGTTTTTATGGGGTTCGCTTGACGTAAACTTGACCCATAACTCGCATCAATACTCCGGTGGCGCCCACTTTCAAAGGCTTTGTTACTTCGCCAGCTCAGCCTTTTCAATAATCACTTGATACAGTTCCAATTCAGCTGGTGTCGATACGCGCGTGCCAGCCAATTGCAGCTGGCTGGTTTGTTTCGGTTCCAGGCGGGACGCGACCAACAGGGAATCGGTTTGTCCATTGGGCTGGCGGCTTGCCGCGTCGAAGTGCACTACGCGCACATAAACATTGGCGACGGCCACGTCGGTGGGGTTGTAGACTACCGCAAATACATTCCCGTTGTTGTCTGCCTGGGCTACGCTCTGAAGATATTTGGCGGGATTGCGCCCCATACCGAGACGCTGTAAACGCGCTGTCGATGATTTGCCGATATCGGAATCTGAACCAGAGGCAACTTCATAATATTGTAATGCGCTGTCCACATCACCCCGGCCCTCGGCAATATTTCCCAATAAATAAAAGCTGTTCGCAGTGGGCAATAATTCATTGCTGCGCTTGAGTAAGGGCTCTGCTTCCGCATGTCGCCCCAGATTATTCAGCACCACGCCCTTTTGTAAATATGGCCGAAAATAATCCGGCTGCATATCAATGGCGCGCTGGTAGTAATCCAGAGCCTCCTGATTGCGGTTTTGCTTCAAAGCCACATCACCGAGCAATTCCTGGAAGCGCGCCTCGCGCGGCTCAGCTTTGATTGCTTGCCTGGCTAATGCATCTGCCTGATTGACATCACCTTTGGTCAATGCCTGTTTGCCCTCGTCATAAGCCTTATAGGCAGCTTCAGTGGATTTCAGCTTACGCACCTTTTTGGCATAAATCTCCTTGCCCCATTCACCCCCGGCACCCAGCTCGGCGAGCGTGGCCTTATTGGCGGCCACGCGCTCCTCAGAGGGAGGGTGGCTGGCAAACAAACCTTCGAAGAAATTGGAATGGCGATCTTTGCTCAGGCGCACAAACGTTTCTTGCAGCGTTACTGCGGCGGTGGGGTCATAGCCTGCTTTTTTCATGTAACGCATGCCATACAAATCCGCTTGTGATTCTTCATCACGATTAAACTTGGTGGTAATCAATTGCGAACTCAATTGCGCGCCACCCACGATCAGACCCCCATATTGGTTTTTCTGGGCAGCAAGGCTTGCCGCTAGTACTGCACCCTGCAGCAACATACCGCTCTCCATTTGCTTCGCACCGTGTCGTGCCGCCGCATGAACAATTTCATGGCCGAGCACAGCTGCCAGTTCCGCTTCGCTATTCAGCTCATACAGCAGGCCGCGATTAAACGCGATCTTCCCCCCCGGCATGGCCCAGGCATTGGGCACAGAATCATTCAACACTACAAATTCATAAGGCAATTGCCGATCAGCCACCGCCGCAAGCTTGTTACCAACGCTCTGCACATAGGCGGTTAATTCCGGGTCAATGACGTAATCCCCGCCTTGCTGCTGGCGCGCAGGAATATAGTTTTGCTCACCCATGGAAATTTCCTGAGATTCGGGAATGAGCTGAAACTCCCTTTTATGCGTCACCGGGTTGGTACCACAGCCCGCTAATAAAAATATAAACGCAAAAACGGCAAACTTGCAGTGGGAGGTTTTTAGCATTATTCGTTTCCTTATATATTGCAGCCAATCAGATTCGCGTGAATTTTTCAAAGGCAATGGTAAGATAAATGGGGCTATAAATTAATCATTAAGTGTGTTGCTAAACATGTCTGTACGTGGGCACACATGCATCTGCTATGAAAACTTACTGACGAGTTTAGCGTAAAACTTAATAGGGGAAATATTACGAAAGGAATATCTCATGAAAACCACCTTGAACATTACTTTCCAACCTTGTCGATCCAGGATATCTCGAATGAATCATAATTTTTTAAAATATTTAATCATCCGGCCGAGATCATCCCTCAAATTTGCCCTGTTGTTGCTGTTGTGTTGTTCCTCGCCGGCACCCGCAGGTACGGACATGCTGACTTATGAAGAACAGACTCTGACATTGGACGAAAAACGCAGGACGGTGCGGGTACCCAAGGGTTACCGGCTGGAATTGCTCAGCCGTCTGGATGAGCCACGCATGCTGACCTTTGCCGCCAACGGCGATTTGTTCGCTGGTTCGAAATCCGGGAAGATATATCGTTTATCCCCACCCTATACCAAGGCGGAGGTACTGGTGCAACTGGACGATTATCCGCACAGTGTGGCGTTCCGACAGGGCGAGATTTTGATTGCCCGGACCAACGGTTTGTATCGCGCCCCCTATCGACCTGGCCAATCCACCATCGCGCCGGATACGGTAGCGTTGTTGGCAGCTTTGCCGGGCGGAGGAGGGCATGATAGCCGCACCGTGGGAGTGGGCCCGGACGGACGGGTCTATGCGAGTCTGGGTATTCAGCGCAATTGCAGCGATCAATATCTGGGCCAGGGTTATAGGCTCGAAGATCAGCGCGGCGGGGTGATGGCGTTGCGCGAAAGCGGCGGTAAGGCCCACTGGGAGCCTTTTGCTTCGGGGTTACGCAATCCGGTCGGATTCGATTGGCAGCCGCACACCGGGGTACTCTTCGCCAGCAATAATGGGCCGGATCATCTGGGCTACGATCAGCCGCCGGAATATTTCAGCAGGCTTGCCGCGGGTTCTTTTCATGGCATGCCATGGTTCCGGTTCGACGGCCAAAAAGTGATACGTGACGATTGTGTATCGAGTGTGCCACCGCGGCCTATCGATGAAGTTACAATGCCGGTTGCAACTTTTCCGGCGCGTAGTGCGCCATTGGGCATGGCTTTTGTACCCAAGGGCGGAATGGATAAGCGGCTGGAATTCGATGCAGTCGTCGCCTTACATGGATCATGGGGCACGCAGCCGGGCGGCGGATTCATTGGACGTGCCGCGACACGGCGCCCGCCAGAAATTGTGGCGGTGCGCTTTCGGAATGGACAGGCAGTGCGTGTGGATGATTTGATTACTGGCTTTCAATTGCCCGACGGAGAACGCTGGGCGCGTCCGGCGGGTGTGGTGATCGGACCGGATGGTGCGCTGTATTTCAGCAGCGACAGTGATATCGACGGGTTATTCCGGCTGAAGCGGGCGCGCTGATTTCGCTTCGCACAATCTCGAATAAATCTGCGCCTATCGCCGCGAACACAAGGCAACCCAGTCTTGCAAAGGTTGGTTTTACGGTATGCCAATTCCAGTTCGACAGCAAACAGGCGCGTGTGCGATGATTGTATTGAGCGTGCCATCGCCGATGCAAACCAGCAGAATCTCCAATATAAAGAACTCATCATGAGCATCTGCAAGAATATTAAATTTCCGCTAACTTTTTATTTGCTGTTTTTTGCGAGCCTGGCCTATGGCAGCAACATGCTGTTCACTGATCATCCCTTGGCTGGGAAAATATGGGACATGCGCAGCCACAGCTTTATAGATGAGCCTACGCTGCTTGCCAGGATCAATACGGCTAACATACTTCTGCTCGGCGAGACCCATGATAATCCGCAGCATCATGAGCTTCAGCAGAAACTGCTGAAAGCACGTATTGAAACTGGTGCGCGCCCGGCGCTGATGATGGAGCAGTTAGATACGGAAAGCCAGGGGGCGGTGGATCAGGCATTGTCCGGCAGCAACCATGACGAGATGCTGGCCAAGGTCACCAGGCTAATCAAGTTTCAGGACTGGAAATTTTATCAACCCGTTCTGTCCATCGCGGTTGATAACAAATTGCCGGTTATCGCCGCTAACGCTTCCAATCAGCAATTGCAGCCTGTCATCTGGCAAGGATTTGCGGCTTATGCTGCAGAGGATTTAAAGCGCCTCGCTGTCGAAGAAGTATGGAGCGAGAGCCGCCAGAATTTTATGGTCAGAAATATGGGCGGCGCGCACTGCGGCAAACTTAAGGATGAATTGCGCGCGGGCTTGTCGCGCAGCCAGCGGTTGCGTGATGCGTTGATGGTGGATAGCGCAATGTCCAGCATGGGCCGAGGTGTGGTCGGCATTGTTGGCAGCAGCCACGCCCGCCGCGACATTGGCCTGCCACTTTACTTTACTGCACGGGCGCCGTTGGCACATATTTTTTCAATTGGGTTTGTCGAAGTCAGCAAGGGGCGGGTAGATCCCGTTGCTTACGAAGCAGATAGTGCTACCGGTGAGGCTCCCTACGATGTGATCTGGTTTACACCGCGCGTCGAGCGTGGTGATCCCTGTGCGGCTCTTGGCAAAACAAAAAAGTGACGCGACCATGAACCTGGCGGCCCGCTGCATTGAAATGTTTCGTACCACTTGAAAAAGGGCAAAAATTTGAATTCATCCAAGCATCGCGAATATCGCAAAGCCGCGACCCGCGCGGGGCTGCGCTATGTTACTGATGGGTGTGCGGGTGTTACCCGGCGCCGTTCCGGAAAAGGTTGGAGTTACTATGACGCGGACGGAACGCGCATTAGTGATCCGGCTACGCGCAAGCGGCTTAACACATTGGCGATTCCTCCGGCGTGGGCGAACGTCTGGATTTGTCCTGATTCCGAGGGTCACATTCAGGTCACTGCACGCGATGCGCGCGGCCGTAAACAATATCTTTATCATCACTCCTATCGCGAAGCGCGTGACCAATCCAAGTTTCGCCGCATGCTCGAATTCAGCGAGATACTGCCGGTGCTACGCGAGTGCGTAGGGCGTGATTTGCGTGCCGGAGAATTGAGCCGACGTCAATTACTTGCGACCGTGGTACGGTTGTTGGATCGTACGATGATCCGCGTTGGCAATGACGAATATGCGCGCGAAAATCAGTCATATGGGTTGACAACATTGCGCCGAAAGCATGTTCAAGTTCAGGGGACAACATTGCGTTTCAGCTTTCGCGGCAAGAGTGGAGTGGAGCACTCTGTGGCCATTAATGACCCGCGGCTCGCCCGCATTGTGCAGCGTTGCCAGCATTTGCCGGGACAGGAAATATTTCAGTATCTGGATGCTTTC
>JANYHX010000171.1 GCA_025362155.1 Gallionella sp.
GGCGGCAATACCCCATTCTTTTTTAAACGGGTACACGGTGCCGTTTTTGCCGAAGCCGGGAACGCATGGGACGATGTATTTAATCGCAAGGATTTGAAGCGATCAGTGGGGGCCGAGGCCAGTCTGGACATGACGTTGAGCTATTTCCTGCCCCTCACGGTGCGCATAGGGCTGTACAAGGCGCTGGACGACCAGCGCGAGAAAACCATGGTCGTCAGTATCTGGGCGGCATTGTTTTAACCAATGTTTTACCCTGCTTGCACCCATAGACAAAAGCAACCCCGAAGCATTATCGATGCTTAAATAGCGTTTGACAGTGACGGGTGCGCTGCAATAGAATGCGCGCCCTTCGAGGTTTACTTACTTATTGAATTTTTAGGAATTGTGGCTATGAAAACATTTTCCGCTAAAGCGCAGGAAGTTCAGCACGACTGGCTTCTGGTTGACGCCGCAGATCAGGTGCTGGGCCGCTTGGCTGCACAGATCGCCGCGCGTTTGCGTGGCAAGCACAAGGCGATTTACACCCCGCACGTGGACACTGGCGACTTCGTTGTCGTGGTCAACGCGGAAAAGCTGCGCGTGACCGGTAACAAGACTGAAGCCAAGTTATATCATCGCCACACGACTTATCCCGGCGGTTTGTACACGACCAACTTTGCCAAGATGCAAGCGCGTCATCCCAGCCGCGTTTTGGAAAAGGCCGTCAAGGGCATGTTGCCGAAAGGCCCGCTGGGCTATGCAATGCTGCGCAAGATGAAGGTGTATGCCGGTGCGGCACATCCGCATGAAGCGCAGCAACCGAAACCCGTTAATTTGTTGAAGGCATAATTAATTATGAGCGTCAGTTATAACTATGGAACCGGTCGCCGCAAGAGTGCGGTGGCACGTGTGTTTATGAAGGCCGGCAAGGGCGACATTGTGGTAAATGACAAGCCAGTGGATGTATTCTTCTCTCGCGAGACCGGGCGTATGGTCGTGCGTCAGCCGCTGACTCTGACTGAAACGCTGGGCAAGTTTGACATCATGGTGAACGTCTCCGGTGGTGGCGAGTCCGGTCAAGCCGGTGCAGTTCGTCACGGTATCACCCGTGCGCTGATTGACTATGATGCTACTTTCAAAACGGTATTGAAACAGGCCGGATTAGTGACCCGCGATGCGCGTGAAGTAGAGCGTAAAAAAGTTGGCCTGCGCAAGGCGCGCCGCAGGAAACAATTCTCCAAACGTTAATGCCCATGTTAAGATTGGGATAGAAAAAAGCCGCCTCAGGGCGGCTTTTTCATTTTGTTGTAGAATGCCCAGCCTTTTTTAAGGAAGCTGCAATGATCAAAGTTGGTATAGTTGGCGGAACAGGCTACACCGGTGTCGAACTGCTGCGGCTGTTGGCTGCGCATCCCCAGGTAGTTTTGCAGGTCATTACTTCGCGTGCCGATGCCGGTACGCGAGTCTATCAAATGTTCCCCAGCCTGCGCGGATTCGTTGATCTGGCGTTCACCCATCCCGATCAGGCGCAGCTGGAGAAATGTGATCTGGTGTTCTTTGCCACGCCGAATGGAATCGCGATGCAGCAAGTGCGCGTATTGCTCAATGCGGGTGTGAAGGTGATCGATCTGGCAGCGGACTTTCGCTTGCAGGATATTGCCTCATGGGAAAAATGGTACGGCATGCCGCACGCCTGCCCGGATCTGGTTGCCGAAGCAGTATATGGCTTACCGGAAGTGAACCGTGCGCAAATCAAAGCGGCGCGGCTGGTAGCCAACCCTGGCTGCTATCCCACCGCAGTGCAATTAGGCTTTATCCCGCTACTTGAAGCAGGCGTGATTGAGCCGAATAGCTTGATTGCAGATGCCAAGTCGGGGGTGTCTGGGGCCGGACGCAAGCTGGAAATGGGTAATTTATTTTCCGAAGCTTCAGATAATTTCAAAGCCTACGGGGTGGCAGGCCATCGGCATTTGCCGGAAATAAAACAGGGCCTGGCGCGCGCGGCCAAAAAAGAAATTGGCCTGACCTTCGTGCCGCATCTCACCCCTATGAATCGCGGTATTCATGCCACGTTGTATGGTAGGCTGAGTCGCGAAGCGGATTTACAGGCTCTGTTCGAACAGCGTTATACCAACGAGCCGTTCGTAGATGTCATGCCCGCAGGCAGTCTTCCCGAGACGCGTTCAGTACGTGGTGCAAATCATTGTCGCATAGCGGTGTACCGGCCGCAGGGCGGCGATACGGTGGTGGTATTGTCGGTAATCGATAATCTGGTCAAGGGCGCGGCAGGCCAGGCGGTGCAGAATATGAATATCATGTTTGGTTTACCGGAAACCACCGCCTTGAACAACATCCCGTTATTGCCCTGATATGTGGCGCGGAGTCGAACGCAGAGTGGAACGCAGATTCAGCATTTCCGCACCGCACATGTCAGTGCGGCCACATATTGCCTGGTATGTGCGCTGGGGCATGATGTTGCCGTTTGTGCTCGCGGCAATCGCTTTGGCTTGGTGGGCTTATGATAATGGTTTGGAGCTGGCAGGTTTTCACCGCGGCCAAGCGGAACAGCAATTATCCAAGCTGCATGAACAGGTGGCCAAGTTGGCGACTGAAAATGCGCAATTTAGCGACAAGCTTGCGCAATATGAACGAGAAATTCAAATCAAACAGGCCAGTAATCAAGCGACTAGCGAGCAATTAAAGAATCTGGCGGATGAAAATATACATTTGCAGGAAGATTTGGTATTTTTTCAGAACCTCACGGCGACCAGTGGCAAGGAAGGTGAGCTGGGAGTACATCGTTTAACATTGGAGCATGACAAGATGCCCGGCGAATATCATCTGCGCATGTTGCTGGTGCAGAGCGGACAGCGCGCCAAGACGTTTAGTGGCAGTTATCAACTGATCGCTACGGTAAAGGAAAATGGTCAGAGCGCCACCCAGGTGTTTCCCCAGGATGAAGCTGGAAATGCCCAATTTAAGCTCAGCTTCAGGTATTATCGGCGTGTTGAACAAAACATCCAGTTGCCCCCGGATGCGCAATTGGAAAATGTGCAGGTACGCATCTTCGAACAAGGTGTAACCGAGCCAAAAGTACGGCAGAACGTCAGCCTCTCATAAGCCAAGGAGCCAAAATGTTCAGTAAAAAACACACTAAACCACAGACCCAGATTGATTCGTTGATCGGAGCAGGTACCAGCATTGATGGCAATTTAAATTTCAGCGGCGGATTACGTATTGATGGTCGGGTCAATGGTAATGTGGTCGCGGCGCAGGGCAAGCCGAGTACGCTGGTATTAAGCGAACATGGGCAGGTAAATGGTGAGGTCAATGTCACCCATTTGATCATTAATGGTTCCATCAGCGGTCCGGTGTTCGCCAGTGAATATATGGAACTACAGAGCAAAGCCAAGGTCAATGGAGACGTACATTACACCACGCTGGAAATTCAATTGGGCGCAATTGTTGATGGGCGAATGATACATAACAGCACTTCCACCCAGGACAAGGTAGTTGCGTTTAAAACGAGTAATGGCGAATAATTTTTAGGAGCAAAATTAATGAATGCAATGACTGAAATGCCCGTGACCGAAATGCTGGCTACTGAAATGCCAGGAACTCAAACACCTGACCCCTTGGTGTTTAGCGACAATGCTGCTAACAAGGTTAAGCAATTGATCGAGGAAGAAGGCAACCCCGACCTCAAACTACGCGTATTTGTCAGCGGCGGCGGCTGCTCCGGTTTTCAGTATGGATTTACTTTTGATGAAGTCACCAACGAAGATGACACCGTGTTGAACAAAAACGGCGTGCAATTGTTGATCGACCCGATGAGTTTCCAGTATTTGGTAGGGGCGGAAATCGACTATCAGGAAAATCTGGAAGGCGCGCAGTTTGTTATCAAAAATCCGAATGCAACCAGCACTTGCGGCTGTGGCTCCTCATTCTCTGCCTGATTTCCAATCTGGAGCGAGGGTACCGGAACAATAATTCAGGCAAGAAGTCCGATACCCTGCTTGCACAGCAAGCAAGTTATTTCTCCAGCGCCTGCTTCAAATATTCCCCTGTTACGCTGTTTTCATTTTGCGCGATATCCTTGGGAGAGCCTTCCGCAATAATGCGCCCCCCGCCATCCCCCCCTTCCGGCCCGAGGTCTATTACCCAGTCGGCGGTTTTAATCACATCAAGGTTATGTTCGATCACCACCACGGTGTTGCCCTGATCGCGCAGCTTGTGGATTACCTTGAGCAATAGCGCGATGTCGTGAAAATGCAGGCCGGTGGTAGGTTCATCGAGGATATACAGCGTGCGACCCGTGTCTCGCTTTGATAATTCCAGCGAGAGTTTCACACGCTGCGCTTCACCGCCGGAGAGTGTGGTGGCAGATTGTCCCAGCGTGATGTAGCCCAGACCCACATCAAGCAGGGTTTGCAGCTTACGCGCGATAAGCGGCACTGGCTTAAAAAATTCATGCGCTTGCTCGACTGTCATCTGCAATATCTGATGGACGTTCTTGCCCTTGTAATTAATCTCCAGAGTCTCACGGTTATAGCGTTGGCTGTGACACACATCGCAGGGCACATACACATCAGGCAAAAAGTGCATCTCCACCTTGATCATGCCGTCGCCCTGACAGGATTCGCAGCGTCCGCCCTTAACATTGAACGAAAAGCGTCCCGGTCCGTAGCCGCGTTCGCGCGATGACGGCACACCTGCGAACAGCTCACGGATCGGCGTGAACAGACCAGTGTAGGTCGCCGGGTTGGAACGCGGGGTGCGTCCTATCGGGCTTTGGTCGACGTTAATCACCTTGTCGAAAAATTCCAGCCCGGTGATTTCGGCGTGAGGCGCAGGTTCGGTGTTGCTGCCGTACAAATGTTGCGCTACAGCGGGATATAGCGTGTCGTTGATCAGCGTGGATTTCCCGGAACCGGATACGCCCGTGACACACACCATTAATCCGACCGGCAGATTCAGCGTGACTTCTTTTAGATTGTTGCCGCTCGCGCCAATGATTTGCATCATCCGTTCCGGGTCAGGCGTGAGAAATTTTTTGGGCATCGGGATGCTGCGACGGCCGGTCAAATAATCGGCCGTCAGCGAATCCCTGTTTTGGCAAATTTCCTCCGGCGTGCCCTGCGCCACGATCAGGCCGCCGTGTTCACCCGCCCCCGGCCCCATGTCCACCACATGATCGGCGGCAAGGATCGCCTCTTCATCGTGTTCCACCACGATCACGCTATTGCCCATGTCACGCAATTTTTTCAAGGTAGTCAACAGGCGGTCGTTGTCGCGTTGATGCAGACCGATGGAAGGCTCATCCAGCACATACATCACGCCGGTCAAGCCGGAGCCTATCTGCGAGGCCAGCCGGATGCGCTGCGCCTCGCCGCCGGACAAGGTCTCGGCAGAGCGTTCCAGCGACAAATATTCCAGCCCGACGTTGTTCAGAAAAGTTAACCGGCTGGCAATTTCATGCACGATTTTTTCCGCAATCACCTGCTTATGTCCGATCAGCTTCAGAGTCTGAAAAAAAGTCAGCGCCTGCTTCAAGGGCAGCGCGCTGATCTCATACAGGTTCTTGTCTGCGACGCGCACATGGCGCGCTTCCAGTCGCAGACGCGTGCCTTTGCATTCCGGGCAGGTGCAGCTATTCAGATATTTTGCCAACTCCTCGCGCACCGTGGTGGAGTCGGTTTCCTTGTAGCGGCGTTCCAGGTTATGGACTACACCTTCGAAGGCATGTTCGCGTGACGTCGGTTTACCGCGCTCATTCAAATATTGAAAGGCGATGGTTGTTCTGCCGCTGCCATATAAAATTACCTGCTGGATATGCTCCGGCAGGCTATCGAAGGATTGCTCAATATCGAATTCATAATGTTTGGCCAGCCCGGCGAGCAACTGGTGATAAAATTGGTTGCGCCTGTCCCAGCCCTTGATTGCGCCGGAACTTAATGAGAGGGCAGGAAAAGCGACGATACGTTTGGGATCGAAAAAGCTGATGTTGCCGAGTCCATCGCATTTCGGGCAAGCACCCATCGGGTTATTGAACGAGAACAAACGCGGTTCCAATTCCGGCAAAGAGTAGTTGCAAATCGGGCAGGAGAATTTTGCCGAGAACATGTGTTCCTGCCCCGTATCCATCTCAACGGCAATGGCGCGGCCATCCGCATGGCGCAAGGCAGTCTCGAACGATTCGGCCAGGCGCTGCTTGGCCTCCCCATTGACTTTCAGCCTGTCTACCACGATCTCGACTGTATGCTTTTTGGTTTTCTGCAAGGTCGGCAATGCGTCCATCTCATATACCTTGCCGTTGATACGCAAACGCGTGAAACCCTGCGCGCGCAACTCGTCGAACAGATCCAGCTGCTCACCTTTACGTTCCACCACCAAGGGAGAAAGAATCATGATCTTTGTGTCTACGGGTAATTGCAGCACATGATCCACCATCTGTCCCACGCTCTGCGCCTGCAACAACAAATTGTGCTCGGGGCAATAGGGGTCGCCGGCGCGCGCGAATAGCAGGCGCAGGTAATCGTGTATTTCAGTGACGGTGCCAACGGTGGAGCGCGGGTTGTGCGAGGTGGCTTTCTGCTCGATGGCAATTGCGGGCGACAAGCCTTCGATCAAATCCACATCCGGTTTTTCCATCAGCTGTAAAAATTGCCGTGCGTAGGCGGACAATGACTCCACATAGCGACGCTGTCCTTCGGCATACAAGGTGTCAAAGGCAAGTGAGGACTTACCGGAACCCGATAAACCGGTGATCACCACCAGCTTGTGGCGTGGCAAATCAAGGCTGATATTTTTTAAATTATGGGTGCGAGCACCGCGTATCCGTATCTCTTCCATGCAAACCGTCTTGGCTATCCATTTTGATTGAGGCGACCTGACAGTTTACGCGATTTTTGATGCGTACCCAACACGATGAAGAGGGGCGATTTCAGCGCTAAATCTAAAGCTGTTAATGGGCTGTTTACTCAAGCATGCTTAATCACCACACCCTGGCCTGTCGGAAGCTCCAGAATATGCTG
>JANYHX010000175.1 GCA_025362155.1 Gallionella sp.
CGGAAGGCCGACAACAATGAAGATCGCCTGCGCAATCTGCCTGCCATCCATGTAGCCAAGACTTCCGTACTTAAGAGGATCAAAGAGCAGCAGCACGAAAAAACTCATGACGACCCAACATATAGCAAGGAACAGGTAGACGCGTGCGGCTTTTGGAAGGACGCTGGGGAGATTGTCCGCCACGGCATTTATCGCGGTCAGAAGGCCAAAGAGTGGGCCAGTGACGATTACAAAATACAAAACTATTTCGCTTCCGAAATGATGCAGCCAACCATCAAAGTCGGTTCGGTGATCCCAAGCAGCAAAAAGAATCAGTGCTGTCATTGGCAATGCGGCATAGATAAGCCGGAATACAGGACTCCGGAGATGGGATAGCCATGAAGGACGCCTTTTTGGCAACGACTTGATGAAGGCGTCCATGGTTGCAGCCATTTCTGGCGATGGATTCGGCAATGGGCGCTGTTTGTCCTTGTGCGAAAGTGCCTCCATCTCCGTTAGCTTTGCCTTGAGATCGTCCCAGTTTCGTACTCTGGGCGCCTGTGCATAGAAGCTATTTGGCCCAAAGTGTTGTGCGTACTGACGCACGTCATCGTCCACTGCCGGATCGGGGTATGGCTCGTACCAAATAGCTATTTTCCGTTGAACATTTGTACAAAGTACTGGGAACTCAAGGCGTGTGCTTACATGGCAATGTGGGCAAGTTACGAGGTTAAGCTGGTTATCTGCTACTAGGCGACGATTTTGGGGGTCCTCGACCCACAACGACCTATAGAGCTCGACATCGAAGTGAGCCTTACATGCCGGGCAGGTGATTCGCGCTGGAACTCGCTTACTCAATTCAGTACCCCCTGGGAGCTAACGTAATTTAGGCGACATGTTACTCGCCAAGTTATGCAACATATCAAGCATCTTCAATCCTCCGTTTCCGTCACGCGCAGCACTTTGAAAATCACATCCAGCGAGAACCCTCGCGATTGCAGGAACCGGACTTGCTTCGCTTTTTCTTTCTCGTCCTGCGGAGCGCCGCCGAATTTCTTTTGCCACACCTCGCGCGCCGCTGCCAATTCGCTTTCTTTTAATTCCGGCAACGCAGCAGTGATCAATTCTTCCGCAATGCCTTTTTGACGCAACTCGTGTGTAATGCGTTGGGTGCCGAAACGGCTGCGCTTGGCGTGTACCAGTTGGGTTGCGGCGCGTGCATCAGACAGCCAGCCGCGCGCGGTAAAATCATCCAACAGCGCATCCAGACTTACATGGCCGGAGGAATCAAATGCCTGCTCAAAGTCTTCCTCGACTTGCACGTACGGCAACAATTTTTTACGCAACTCGGCGCGGCTGTACTCGCGCCGAGCCAAGTACTGTAAGCCTCGCGCGCGTAAACTTAGCTCAGGCTTTTTCTTCACCAGGTTTGGCAGCCGCTTTTGCACTCGCCTTGTCTGCGGCTTTCACGGTGCCTTTTACTATAGGTTCGAGCAACGCCACGCCCACTGCTGCACGCACTTTGTTTTCAATCTCTCGTGCGACTTCAGGGTGTTCTTTCAGGTATTCACGTGCGTTGTCTTTGCCCTGACCGATTTTTTCCCCCTTGTAGGCGTACCAGGCACCAGCTTTTTCCACCAGTTTGTGTTGCACGCCGAGGTCGATGATCTCGCCTTCGCGCGAAATGCCTTCGCCGTACAGAATGTCGAACAGTGCCTCGCGGAACGGAGGAGCGACTTTGTTCTTCACCACCTTGACGCGCGTCTCGTTGCCGATCACTTCGTCGCCTTTCTTGATCGCGCCGATGCGGCGGATGTCGAGGCGCACTGAGGCGTAGAACTTGAGCGCGTTGCCGCCGGTGGTGGTTTCAGGGTTGCCGAACATCACGCCGATTTTCATGCGGATTTGATTGATAAAAATTACCAGTGTGTTGGAGCGATTTATATTCCCGGTCAACTTGCGCAACGCTTGCGACATCAGACGCGCATGCAAGCCCATTTGCGCATCGCCCATCTCGCCTTCGATTTCAGCCTTGGGTGTCAGCGCGGCAACCGAGTCGATCACTACCACATCCACCGAGGCGGAACGCACCAGCATGTCGGTGATTTCCAGGGCCTGTTCGCCGTTGTCCGGCTGTGAGATGAGCAGGTCTTCGACTTTTACGCCGAGTTTTTGGGCATATTGGGGATCAAGCGCATGTTCTGCATCGATGAATGCCGCCGTGCCGCCGAGCTTCTGCATTTCGGCGATGATTTGTAATGTCAGCGTGGTCTTGCCGGAGGATTCCGGGCCATAGATTTCCACTACACGGCCACGCGGCACGCCGCCTACGCCGAGCGCAATATCCAGTCCCAGCGATCCGGTAGACACCACTTGAATGTCGCGCGCCACGTCATGTTCGCCGAGGCGCATGATTGAGCCTTTGCCGAATTGTTTTTCGATCTGGCTCAGCGCCGCTGCAAGTGCCTTGCTTTTATTCTCATCCATTCTGTTTTCCCCTTAAAAATATAGTGGGCAAATTATGGCACATCAATTTGCCCTTGTACAGAACGATCGTTCTTTTATTATTGCTAAGCCATTTCGGTCGATTGATTCAGCATATCCATCACGCCCTGCAACGCGATATGAACCGCTTGGGCGCGCACTTCAGCGCGATTACCCTTTAATTGATGCCGCCGTGCGTGAATATTTCCTTGCCCTATACCCCAGGCGAACCATACGGTACCCACAGGCTTATCCGCTGTACCGCCATCCGGCCCCGCAATGCCAGTTACGGCCACTGCCACTTGTGCAGCACTGTGTTGCAACGCGCCCGCAACCATTTCACGCGCTGTCATCTCCGACACTGCACCGTGTTGCCTAAGCGTAGTTTCACGCACGCCCAGCATTTGTTGTTTAGACAGATTGGAGTAAGTCACAAAGCCGCGCTCGAACCAGGCCGAGCTGCCTGCCACCTCGGTGATTGCCTGCGCGACCCCGCCACCGGTGCAGGATTCTGCTGTCACCAGCATTAAGCCGTGTGATTTAAGTGCGGCGCCTAGTTGTGCGGCCAGAATATCCATTAATTTCCCCACCCGCTTACGCCGCTCTCCTCCGGAGGAGAGGGCTAAGCCAGTCCTCGTGCGAGGTCATTCTGTATATCCACAACCGCTTCCAATCCTACCGCGATGCGGATCAGACCATCGGTAATGCCCGCCGCCGCGCGCGCTTCAGGCGTGATGCGTGCATGGGTAGTGCTGGCCGGATGGGTGATGGTGGTTTTGGTGTCGCCCAAATTGGCGGTAATGGACAGCAGCCTGGTGTTATCGATCACGCGCCAGGCAGCAGCTTTGCCATTCCCCCGGGATGACGCGACTTCAAAGGACACAATACCGCCGCCGGTTTTCTGCTGTTTCATCGCCAGCTGATGTTGCGGATGCGACGGCAAGCCCGGATAGAAAACGCGTTGTACATTAGGCTGCGTTTCCAGCCAATGCGCCAAAGCCAATGCATTCGCGCTGTGCGCGTCCATGCGTATCTTAAGCGTCTCCAAGCCTTTTAAAAATATCCAGGCATTGAACGCGCTCATGGTCGGGCCTGCGGTACGCAGAAACTGGTACACGCCTTCCATATTCTTCTTTCTGCCCAGCACCGCGCCGCCCAGAACGCGCCCTTGCCCGTCGATATACTTGGTCGCGGAATGAATCACGATGTCCGCACCCAATGTAAACGGCTGTTGCAGGATAGGCGTGCAGAAGCAATTGTCCACTGCCAGCAGCGCGCCGCATTGTTTCGCCACCGCAGCGATTGCCGTGATGTCGGATATCTCGGTGAGCGGATTGGATGGTGTCTCCAGAAAAAACAATTTTGTATTCGGACGCACGGCAGCCTTCCACTCAGCAACATCGGTAGCGGAAACAAAAGTCGTCTCCACACCAAATTTTTTGATGATGTTGTTGAACAAATTGATCGTCGCGCCAAAAATACTGCGCGATGCGACGATGTGATCGCCCGCCTTGAGCAAGCCCATCACGCAGGCCAATATCGCCGACATGCCGGATGCGGTGGCAACACATTGCTCCGCACCTTCCATTGCAGCGAGGCGTTCCTCGAACATCGTGACGGTAGGATTGGTGAAGCGCGCATAAATATTGCCCGGCTGCTCGCCGATGAAGCGCGCAGCGGCCTGCGCGGCATTCTCGAACACGAAGCTGGAAGTCAGAAACATCGCTTCGCTATGTTCGCCAAACTGGCTGCGCACGGTACCGGCATGCACCGCGAGTGTTTCTGGCTGATAGGCAGACGCTGCCTGGTCGGATTGATTTGTCATGACTGCATCCTTTAGCAAATAAAAAACCCGGAAAGCTTAGCGCTAAACCGGGTTTCCCTCGCTTTAGCTGTATTTATAATGCGCCCGCAAGCTGTTCCTCAAATCGGCGCAGGTTGTAACTTACCACCCGCCTTCTCATATTGTCAACAATCTGTCTTCCGCCAAGCTGATTGCATTTTCACCCGCCACCACATCCGGAACGATACCAGAAAACGTGGTCTGAGCTAACCTCATTGATTCTAGTAATGCTAATCCACTTCAGCCCCTTCGTGAAAACCGCTTCGATTGTGCACTGAATTTTCATGTCCGGCAAACGCTCATCAGCCGTGCTAAAGTGCAATGCATAAAGGGGAAACAACGCATGAACCCCACACAACGCTTATCGGCAAACATCTCACCGGATTTGTTGCGCCAGCAACAGCTGATGGATGCTTTGTGCGCACGCGGATATTTTTCCCGTAACCCCAAGGTCAAAGAGACGCACATCTCCTGGGTGCTGCTGACCGGACGCGATGCTTACAAGATCAAGAAAGCAGTCGATCTTGGCTTCCTCGATTTTTGCACTCTGGAGGCACGACACTTTTATTGCACTGAGGAACTACGTCTCAACCGCCGCCTTGCCCCAGATTTTTACCTCGATGTCGTTGCCATAGGCGGCACCCCGGAGCAGCCGGTGCTGGGTAAAGAGCCCGCCATCGAGTATGCGATCCACATGCGGCGTTTCGCCCAATTGAGCTTAATGGATCGCATTCTGGCACACGGTGGTGTCACGCACGCTCATATTGACAAACTGGCCGCTGTCATCGCCAACTTCCACACTGCGCTGCCACCTGCCGCAGCGGATTCGCCGTTTTGCTCGACGGCTGCGATACAGACGGCAGCGTTGCAAAATTTCGAGCGATTGCCACAGTTGCTCGGTGCTCCCGGTGAGCTGACCATGCTGGAAGCGGTGCGCGAGGCCAACGAGAGAGAGTTCGCCGCCCGTGAGCCACTCTTCCGGCAGCGCGCGGCTGCAGGCTGTGTGCGCGAATGCCATGGCGATCTGCATCTCGGCAACATCGTGCTGCTGAACGATATGCCCACTCCTTTTGACTGCATCGAGTTCAGCACCGCACTGCGCTGGATCGATGTGATCAGCGAGATCAGTTTCACGGTCATGGATCTGTTGCAGCGTGACCGGCCGTATCTGGCCTGGCGCTTGCTCAACGCTTATCTGGAAAACACCGGAGATTATCAAGGGTGCGGTGTGTTGCGCTTCTATCTCGCCTACCGCGCGATGGTGCGTGCCAAGATCGCCGCGATACGCGCCAATCAGTGCAGCGTTGCAAAGGCAAGACATGAGTTGAAGTCCTGCCGCAGTTATCTCGGCCTGGCCCATGACTGCCTGACACATCGTCGTCCTGCGCTGATCATCACGCATGGTCTGCCCGGTTGCGGCAAAAGCACCTTCGCGCAGATCGCGCTGGAGCGGTTGGGCGCGATCCGCATCCGCTCGGATGTCGAGCGCAAGCGGCTGTTCGGCTTGACGGCACTGGCTGACAGCAACTCGCAAATCGATGCGGGCATCTACAGCGAGGATGCGACACGCCGCACCTACGCCCGCCTGCATGAACTGGCGCGCGACGTGATCGCTGCGGGGTTTCCGGTCATCGTCGATGCCGCTTTTTTGCGCTATGCCGAACGTGAGAGTTTTCGCGCGCTTGCGCAGGAAATGGCTGCACCCTTCGTGATTGCCGGTTTGCAGACTGACGCGGCAGTGCTGGCGGAACGGCTGGCGGAACGGCTGGCGCAACGGAACAGTCGCGGCAACGATGCTTCTGAAGCCGACATAGCTGTATTTGAAAAACTGAAAGTTACTCAGGAGCCACTACGTGATGATGAGTTAATTGCCACTGTGACTTTCATCAACAACGGAGATGTCGATGCGCTGCGGTCGGCCATCGAAGGATGGAAGTCGCTCGAAGCACATCTGGCATGAGATTGGAATATTAAAAATCAAGGTGGATTCTAATTCCAAGTGCACCACCATATGACTTCAAGGCAATGGGGTCAGACTGAGCTAACCCCATTGATTAAAGCGAACTGGCGCTGGCCGCGAGATTTAGCTCTATCTGGTCATCATCATGGTGTTTGTTGGCTTCCCCATTACCGCGCATGGCTTCGAGTCCATCCAGGTAATGCAGCGTAATGTCGCCGGTGATGTAATTGCCATCGAAACACGAGGCATCAAAATTCGTGATGTTTGGATTGGCTTTGCGCACAGC
>JANYHX010000201.1 GCA_025362155.1 Gallionella sp.
GCCATCCACCACGAATACCACTTCAGTAGCATAATCGAAATCACGAGCCGCCTGATGGGCGACGGTGGATAGTGCTGCAATCAGGTCTGGAATGGACTCTGCATTGCGATAGACCGGGATGATGATGGATAGTGTTTTCACTTTATTGCCCTCCCTGCTTACTTATATAAATCTGAAACACAGGGGGGCGCATCGGGTCAATCAACGGCTCGAAGTTGTCCTGGATATACTGGTTTATGATCGCGTGTGTGTTATGGAAACGTAACTCTTCACGCCCATCGAGAGCATAGTCATTGATCACGGCAAAACCGGGATTGGCGGCTTTGATCCTGTTAATTTCAGCTTGCTGGAAATCTACGCTACGCGGAGTTGTCGCGTAGATTTCCCACATCGGGGATTTGCGCCCCATCGCCGCATACGCGCCCGGCCAAAATGGGGCGGTGATAAATGTGCGATCACCGGGTGAAAATTGTTTAACCAGTTTGCTGAGCGCTACAAAGTTACCGGCTGTCTCCGGGTCAACATTCAGCTGGTCGCCAGCGATTTTTAAATTGATGCAGGGTTGATTGGAATATACAGAACAATACCATCGGGGATGCGTGGGGAGCATAACTAATAAGCTCGTACCGCAAAGCAGCGTTGCAAAGGGCCACTTGATAATCGCGGTTTGGCCAGCCAGGAGCGCAAAGATGCCTATCACGAAAGGCGGAATGCCCGGCGCGAGATGGGCGAGATCCGCTCTTGAATAGGCATAGTGTGCATAAGGGAGTGCCAGGAAAACGGAGGCGATCAGCGCGGGCGAAGTGGATTTGTTTTGCAGCTGTCGCCGGATGACCCAAATAATACCCACTACCCCAAATACAATAATGGCAATGAAGAAAATTCCCGTCATTACACTACGCAGCATTTCGGTTGAGAGTTGTCCGGACGGTACCAGCCATGGCCAAGGCACGGGCAACGGATAGTTAGTGCCTTTGATCTCGAACAGTAAACGGATATTTTCCCAAAATGCCTGCGCAAAACCTGGAACGACGGCAAAAAATACCAGCACAGGAAGGTAACCGATGACGATACCTGATCCCCAGGATAGGCAAGCTGGTATCAGCTTAGGGCTGTTCTCACGCCGTACCGTAAGGTAAATCATGGCCCCGATGCTGCCTGCCAAACCGTACAAGCCGTGATTTCTACCAAAGACCGCAACCAGTCCTAGGATCAGGCCAGCCAGAAAATATCGGCGTCGAGTCGGTTGTTCAATGAGAAATGCGAGCGTTCCCACCAGCATGATAGCGATTGAAATATCGTACAGCCTCCATTGTGGGGCCATCCATGCTACCAATGTAACTGCCGTCAACAACCAGAAGAGGCTGCTCTGTTTGGCTGAACTGCGCATCAGCATTATCAAACCGACGCTGAGAGCGATGGTTTCAAAAAGGGTGGATGCCATCCGTAAAACCACAATACCGTTATCGCCCAATAGGCTCATGAATGCGGCTGACCAGTAGTAACGGCCGATATCGTATGCCATGAAATCGCGCATCGGCACTTCTCCCAGCATCACCCGCTGCGCACCGTACCAGAGGAAGCCCTCGTCCCAAAAGCTGAAGCCTTGATAACCCTGCCAAAAAAAAAGTATGAGAAAACCTGTTACGGTCATCAGCAATATTAAGATGATCTGTCTCAGGTCGAGCGGAAGTTGTTTAGACATGGTGATAAAACCGCTGGAATAGGCAACCCCATTTTATACATAGCGACATAAACCTACTGATGAATCTACTAGCCATTGGTTATGCGCGACTCTGGGGCGGAGTCGGGCGGTGCTCGCGCTCCTCACATACGAAGGTGTATGCTCCGGGCGCTGTGCTCCGGCCTCCCCCACCCCAAAGCCGCTCGCTACGATTTCTGTCGCTATGTATAGTTTGTGCAAGGTCAGGCTCGTTCATAAGTTGATTAAAATTTTTGAATTGGTTTGCTTGTTTCTCGCCCCCCACATCCCCCACAACGCCTCCTCGAAGTTCTTGGCAAAACGCTGCGCATCAAACAAAGGCGATACCCTCACCTGCTCACGCAATCCCGCACGCAG
This sequence comes from Gallionella sp., assembly GCA_025362155.1. GTDB lineage: Bacteria > Pseudomonadota > Gammaproteobacteria > Burkholderiales > Gallionellaceae > Gallionella. Next base: position 2,081 of record JANYHX010000201.1, read on the forward strand.
TGCGGCCAGCCTGGATAAATCTTCAGTCAACCCCACCGCCTTGTCGATATACCCCTCTGCACTGTTAGCCACCCACTCACCCAAC
>JANYHX010000215.1 GCA_025362155.1 Gallionella sp.
CCGGGCAGCACGGCTTGGACATCTTCCGGAATGACGGCGTTGCGTTCATCGAGCAATGCCCATGCGCGTGCGGCGGACAGCAGCGCAAGTCCGGCGCGTGGCGACAGGCCGTTGGTGTAGCGCGTGGCCTCGCGGCTGTAACGTAGAATGGCTTGCACATAATCGAGCAGTGCGGGTGACACGAACACGGCTCTGGCACGTTGTTGCAGGGTAAGCAATTCCGCACTTTCCATTTGCGGGCTGAGCTTGGCGATGATCTCGCGTCTATCCACACCTGCCAGAAGACCACGCTCTGCCTGCTCATCAGGATAGCCCATGCGGATGCGCATCAGGAAGCGATCCAGTTGCGATTCCGGTAAGGGAAAAGTGCCGATTTGATACGATGGATTTTGTGTGGCGATGACAAAGAATGGGGCAGGCAAAGCGCGTGTTACGCCTTCAATGGTGACTTGATGTTCCTCCATTGCTTCCAGCAATGCGCTTTGTGCCTTGGGCGTAGCGCGATTTACTTCGTCCGCCAAAACCATTTGCGCAAAAATCGGCCCCGGATGAAATTTGAATTCTCCGGCTCTTGCATCTGTGCCTGGGCGCTGATACACCGACACACCCAGAATGTCCGCAGGCAACAAATCGCTTGTGAACTGGATACGCTGGAATTGCAAACCCAGCGTGCGCGCCAACACATGCGCCAGCGTGGTTTTGCCGACCCCTGGCAGATCTTCGATAAGCAAGTGGCCGCGCGCCAGCAGGCAAGTGAGCGCCAGGCGAATTTGCTGCGGTTTGCCGAGAATAATTTGCTCGGCTTGATGGATGACGTTGTTCAGGTTTTGGCTCATGGATTCGTGGTAGGGCGTAATGCATTGTGCCCTTATTGTTGGTGAGGAAAGAGGGCGTATGCCATACGCCCCTACGGAGGTAATGCTATAACAAAATCGCCGCAACCACTTTCCGGTCTTCCGCGACCAATATGTTGTAAGTGCGGCATGCTGCGGGTGTGTCCATACACTCCAGCGCGATGCCTGCATTGGTCAGTGCGCGATACAGGCGTGGATGAGGAAAACGCTGCCGTGCACCGGTGCCCAGCAACAGTATTTCCGGTTTGAGAGGCAGGAAATAGCTGAAATGTATTTCGCTCAGTTCGTCAAAGCCCGCAGCTGCCCAGTCGTTGCGGACTTCTTCTGCTAACACCACAAGACTGCTGCTGTAGCGTTCGCCATTGACCATGACATGATCCGGGCCGTAGGCCGTAAACAGTTTAGTGTCGCCCAGATTGGTTAGATGTAATTTCAAAATTAACTCGCGAGCCCTGTCATAAATTCGGTGATAAGTTTAGGGACTGTGGCTAAGCTGCGTCAACCGGAATGATCAGGCATTGATGTTGGGTAGTGCAGAACGGGTTTTGTCCAGCTCCAGTAGTTTTGTTGCTTCCTCGGCCGGTACCGGCTTGCTAAACAGATACCCCTGCCCGTATCGGCAGCCCAGCTTTGCCAAGCATTCGAGTTGTTCATTTGTTTCTATGCCTTCTGCGACCACTTTCAGATTTAGTGATTTGGCCAAGCCAATAATCGCAGTCACCACAGCAAGAGCATTTTTGTCGTGGGGTAATTTGGCGACAAAACTTAAGTCAATTTTGATTTTGGTGATAGGGAAGTTGGTTATATAGCTTAATGATGAATAGCCAGTCCCGAAATCATCAATCGAAATGCCCATCCCCTGTTTGATGAGCGTCTCCAAAAAATTCTTGCTGTCGATGCTGTTATCCATCAGCACCGATTCGGTGATTTCCATTTCAAAATTAACAGGTTGAAGTCGCGCGTTTTTCAATGCGTTAAATATGTCGGAGGCGAGATCGTTATGTTTGAATTGCCTGGATGAAAAATTAACGGCGATATAGTCCAGCCCGAAACGCTCCACCCAGGTCGCCGTTTGAACTGCAGCCGTATTGAGCACATATCTGCCGATATCAACGATTAAGCCGATTTCCTCAGCCAAAGTAATAAACTGATCTGGGCGGATCACTACTCCATCCTCCTTGATCCAGCGCACCAGCGCTTCGAAACCCACGATGCGTTGGTTCTCTATTGCCACGATAGGCTGATAATGGACAACCATTTCTGCGCGTTCCAGAGCTCGATGCAATTGCGCTTCGAGACCGATGCGGTTTTTTTGGGTGCGGGACATTTCGTCCTGGTAGAACTGAAAGTTATTCTTGCCCAGATTTTTGGCCCGGTACATCGCACTGTCCGCTTGGCGTTTCAGGGTTTCGCTGTCTTTTCCGTTATCCGGGCATATTGCAATGCCGATTGAGGCGCCAATAAACGCTTCGTGACCTTCGAGGATAAAGGGGTCTTTAAGGGACACAAGGATTTTTTCGGCCACAAGACCAATTTGAAGAGGGTCGGTAAAATTGCCCATGATGATCACAAACTCATCGCCACCCAGGCGCGCAACGAAATCTTCCTTGCGTAATGTTTTGAGCAAAAGCCCGCCTATCTTGGCCAATAGCAAATCACCAATATGATGGCCAAAGGTGTCATTTACATATTTAAAGTTGTCCAGGTCGATATATATCAGTGCGAATTTTTCAAGATCATACTTGTAGTTGATCAGGGCCTTTTCAATTTGGCTATTGAACGAATGACGGTTGGGCAGATTGGTGATGCTGTCAAAATGTGCTATCTGTGAAAGCTGGGCTTCGATGCGGCGGCGCTCTTTGAGTTCCCGCTTCAATAATTGTTCGCGGTTTGACAATTCACCCACCATGTGATTAAACGCGCTGGTCATCTCCCCTATCTCATCCTGCCCGGCAAGGCCGGATGCAGTAAGGCTGGAGTGTTTGCTGACGTTGCGCATGGTTGCAGTCAGTGATACCAGCGGCAACGTGATGCTTCTCTGCATTTTTGTGAGCCCGGCAGAAACCAGCGCGGCACCGAGCATTCCGATCAGCAGCAAGGTGGCGACCTGGTAGACCAAATGCACATAGGCCTCGCTTAAATCTATCTGCATGGTGATGGTACCGATCTGCGCTCTGTCAGGGGCGATGCTGTACACAGGGAAAATACTGTCAAATGTCAGGCTGCCAAAACGGATACCTTGCTGATATCTGCCTGGGTCGAAGCGAGGGGGAGAATCAAACTTATTCCCGCGGGCTACATAGCTGGAAAACAAAATTCCGGCGTGGTCATATAACTCTGCGTGCTTTACATAGCTGACAGTTCGCAAACCAGCCAGCGTTTCCTGAGCAGCTTTTTTGTCGCCGAACATTAAGGCAGAAACCCCGCTTTCTGCCAACAGACTGGACAGAGTGATACTGTCCTCTCGATAGTTATCCCGCAAGGTGCTATACATATAAATGCACAAGCTACTAATGGTCAGCAAGGTAATCAGGCCGACTATCAGCAGGTTAATCACCTGGAGTTTTTTTCC
>JANYHX010000235.1 GCA_025362155.1 Gallionella sp.
ATCATAGTCAGCCACGTGATAAGCGTGCGCAAGTTCATCTTCTGCGGGAGGCTGATCAACATACACCAAGTCGCAGCTAGTGCATTGCACCAGCCGATGATTCATGTACTCAGGCTCCTTGCGGGAGGCAAAACTGAATCCCGATAATTTGGCCGAATCAATGTTTTTCTCAATGAACAACTTTGCTTTATCAAAGCCCGAGTGGCACACCGGACATGATCGGGACTTTCCTGTTGTCTTTTCCATCAGTTATCAAGACCCCGGAATATGGTTTTTTGCTATTTTTTTAAAGTTCATTTCCAAACTACCAAACCTTCCCGTATGTATTTGTAATTGGAAACGTGGATAGAAGACAAAACTTCTTTGGTAAGACCATTATCAATAACCAGATAGTATCCCTGGTCGATTAATCCCTGCAAAAATTTGTTGAATTCACGCTGCGATATCCATGCATAGACAGGGGTGTAATAGCCTACGGGAGCATACCCACCATAATAATCCTGTAAAAAATCATTGTCCCCGATAAAATAGATTTTACGATTATCACCGGTGATCGTTTTAACTTGGGCAATAGTGTTCAGGATATCTTGTTCGGGCACAGAGGACGGATAAATCAGTTGTCCCCTGAGGGCATTCCGGGCTTGGATGGTGGCTTTATAGGTGATACTGTCCCCATACCAGACAGTGACGGAGATGATGAATCCCAGCGACAGAATGAGTGCTAGGTTTCGCTGAAAAAATGGCTTGATGGGTTTTTCACTGGAGTCCGCGAGAAAATAATTGGCCGTATCCAGCAAAAGAAAAAACAGCAATACCAGGATGGCCGAGATATTGATAATATTATTTTCATGGCTCCTGCCGAAGAAGTAGATTGAATTCCCGATGACCAGGTAGATCAAGCAGAAACCCGCAGCCAGATAATTAGCCGAAACTCGGGAGCGCAGCTTTATCAGGAGCACGAAAGCCAGTCCTGACAGTATCACCACATACCAGTAAAACGAATTCGCCGTGATTCTAATAAAATCGAATCCTATACGGGCGTAATTAAAATCGTTCGGAATATTCGGGTTTCTGAAGAGTAGATAGTGGGCGAGGGCGCACCCTATTATAAAAACAAGACTACGATAATTTTGTCTTAAAAAAGTGGTGAGTGCCGTTGAGAATGTGTTGATGAATTTTCCGGGAAGCCGGGCAGTATTGATTACGCACAAGGTCAGAAGTAATTGAACATAGGCGGCACTGTAAATAATGCCGAAATTATTGTGGAGTAAAAGCATTAATCCGCAAAATAACCCGACGCTCCAATGATACGGCCCTTTTAAAAATACCAGCATCAGCAGAATCAGCCAGAGATCGAGGCGTAAAGGCGTTACCTGAAAGGAATGGATGACATCGCCTGGCCCGGCATAAATTCGCACCAGCACCAATGCGATTAGCAAAAAAATGGATAGCCGTTTATCGAGAAACCATCGCCTGGAAAATACGAAAGCCCCCAGCAACAACAGGTAATAGGCGATTTGGCCGACGATTTGAAATGAATTCAGATCTAACCGTAGTTTCATCCAGGCCAACCCAATCAAGGAAAGCAGAAGATCATACTGAAAATAAATTTCCGAAATTTTCGCGCCCTGAAGCAAGGCCAAAGCGGGTGCGAGAATGTAGGCATAATCGTACCATTCGATAGGCGCAGTAGAAATAAAACACACCGGGATTAGCAATAAGGCGGCAATTGTTAGCACCCAGAAAGTTGAGCGCTGTTGCAGGTAATATAACAATGCGATTAACGGCAGGGTCACGACCATGATCCAGCACGAATGCGCAAAAATATCCGGGGCAGTACGCGCAGCAAGAGTATTGACAGGTGGGTGAAATCCAATGGAAGCGAGAAAAGCGGCCGCCACCATAACGGGTAATACCAGAAGATATTTGGCTCTGCCGACTAGCTTATTCCATTGGTAAGTCAGAGCGAATGCGGCGAGCAGGTTGAGAAACATCAGGGCATATAATGCATATACCTCAATGCCATCACGTTCCGCCATTTCTGCAATATACCAGGGTGGAATATCGGCAGAATCGACCACCAGATTCTGGCTCCATATCCACGGAGCCAACTGAAAATAGCCGAAATACAAAAGCCCTGCGATAGCAGTAACCAGCACTGTCAATTTCAGCATGTCCAGTGCGCTGTTTGATGTTACTGGCATAGCATTTTGATGAGAATGGGGTTCATTATTCGCAAACTATTTTTTGCGAATTGGTCATGAGCGAAAATAGCGCGCTCAACGCGCCTTGCCATCCGGTAAAAGTTCGGTGGCTGTGCCATTCCGAATCAAGGCAGACCTGATTAATCGAGGGCGACCTTTGACTTCCGCCATTATTTTTGCCACATATTCGCCCACCAAGCCGATGGCGAATAGATTGAATGACCCAAACATCAGTATCGTAATTAGCAGAGTAGTCACGCCGCGCGGCGCAATATCGGGTATGAATAACCTGAGCAGTGCTACCACGATAGCCGCCAAGGTGGAAAGCACGAAGGAAATGACTCCGATGGTTGTCAGCATGGTGAGTGGCGCATTGCTGAAGGAAAAAATCCCCTTCTTTGCCCAATCGATGTTTTTGACCAAGCTGTTTGTGGTATGCCCGAACATTCGCTCCGGGCGCACGTAATCCACCCCAGTTTGCTTGAAGCCGACATACGCGCGCAGACCGCGAACAAATAAATCACGCTCTGGGCAATTGAGTAACCAGCCCACTACACGGCGATCCATCAAAGAAAAATCCCCCGCATCAAGCGGGATGTTGACGTAGCTGAACATCGCAAATATGCGATAGAAGAGTTTGTACATAAAGCCCCAGTACCAGGGCATGTCGCGTTTGATGCGACGCCCATAGATGACATCGAAACCTTCTTCCCACTTGGCATAGAACGATTCGATCAGCTCTGGCGGATCCTGCAGATCGCCATCTAGCAGGACCACGCCGTCCTTGGTGGAAAGCTCCATACCGCTGCGGAAAGCCATTTGCGAACCAAAATTACGTGAGTGCGAAATGCCGATTACGTGCGGATCTTTTGCGCTGATATCCCGGATAACCTGCGCACTGTCATCGGGACTGCAATCATTGACAAAGATAATTTCGTAATCAATACCGAGCTGGCGGAAAGTGTCGGTTAAACGACTATGCATGATGGGAATCGCTTGGGCGTCCTTGTAACAGGCGATGATGGCGGAGACACTGCGCTTGCGTTCGCTGATATTTTTCTTGGTTGCTGAAGCCATTTCACTGTCGCTGAGTTGCGCCACCCAACCCGCCATTGAACGCAATCCGTCTTCCAATTTGACGACAGGCTCCCAGCCCAGTTGCGCAATCGCTTTGTGTGGATCGGCATACCAATCCGCGAGATCCCAGGCCCGCCCATCCATAGTGCCGAACTGTGGCTCTGCCGCCACATTGAATATGCGCCGTGTGATGTCTGCTAGTTCGGCGATGGTGGTCTTGATGCCGGTACCTATATTGAAATTTTCTCCATATATTCCCGGATGCATTTTTGCCGCTGCGATAATAAATGCGGCGCAAACGTCATCTACATGGATGAAATCGCGTGAAGTACGTGCATCGACGAATGGCGGAAGCTTGCCTGTCAGCGCGTGACGCAGCAGATTTGGAAATAATCGTGAAGTATCTTCCAGCGGGCCATAGACAGAATAAAGTCTGAGATTGACGCAGGGGAATTCGCGCTGTTTGCCCATGAAACGCAGGTATCCAGCCAAGGCGACCTTGGACACGGCATAGGGGCTGTTGGGTTCACACACACTGTCTTCTGCAGGAGCGGCGCAGTTCGTGCCATACTCGGATGAACTGCCCGCATGAATATAAGCAGCGAACGGCTTGACAGCAAGCAAGCTGACCAAATTGACGATAGCCTGGAAATTCGTCTGGTAGATCAGATTGGTGTCTTCCTCGAAGGAATAGGCGCCATAGGCCACACAATCGAAGATCGTTTGTGGGGCTACGCTATTGACGAGATTTTTGGTTGACGCAAAATCGTTAAAGTCAACCGCAATAATCCGCTCATCATGGACATCGGCAAGCCGCCAGCCTTTCTCGCCATTGACCACCGCATAGACATCGCCGCGAACGGCTGCGAGCATCTTGTAAAGGTTGGCGCCGATAAAACCCGATGCCCCGGTGACCAGCACAGGTCCGCTCAATGCGCGGATATAAGTTTGCAAATCAGACATATTTAAAAACCTTGAGTGCCGCAAGCAGACTGTCAACATCCAGAGCAGATTGCCGACGCAAAAAATTTTGTGAGCCATAGCGTTCAAAATGATGCGCGCGCGCGTAGAGATGGCGAAAGCCGCGCAGTGCAATATTCTTATCGGCAAGGTACAACAATAGATCGGAACCAAATCCCCCGTGGCGCACATGCTCTTCGGCAACAAGCAGGCCAGAAGAATTTTTTATCTGGCTTAGCAATTCGGCGGGCATTGGATTAAATGCGATCGGCAGTTCAGCTATCACCCAGAGATTAGGACGACTGCGCTCCGGCATCTGTTCTATTGCGGCGATATAGGTTCCTGCCAGCGGCCCCACCACGATCACCACGGGGCCACTCCCAAAGGTCAGTTGGCGCCAGGGTGCATAGGCTGGTACTAAGTAATCCTTAGGCGGTTCACCGCGCCCCATCCGGATGTAAGCTGGACGAGAAGAAGCGCCCGCGCGCGTAATTACGGCATCAATATCTTCATCGAACACGGGAACGTAGACGGTCATATTGGGTAACGTCAACAACACACCATAATCTTCGATAGCATGATGGGTCGGACCCATTACCCCATAACCATAACCGCCACCGTTGCCCACCAGTTTGACCGGCAAATTATGAAAGGTAATATCGTTGCGGATTTGCTCAAATGGCCGCGCATAGCAAAAGGGCGCAATGCTGTACACCCAAACTTCAAGATCTTGCCGCGCCAGACCAGCCGCCACTGAAACCATATTTTGTTCCGCGACGCCGGCATTGATGAAGCGCGCTCCCAATGCTTTCTGTAATGGCTCTAATGCCATGAAACCCAAATCGCCAGTGAGGAACACCATATCGGGTTTCTTCGATCGAGCTGTCAAGGCATCGCAAAATTGTTTTCTCATTTGAGCCGGATTTCCTTAATCTGGATTTCCTCGAGGGCAATTTTGTACTGCCCCGCTGATAACGGCAGGTAGTGCCATTCCATTTTATTTTCCATAAAACTGACGCCATGACCTTTGATCGTGCGCAAGATAATTACCTTGAGACGCTGTCCCTCACCCTCCAGGGCAATGCGGAGAGCATCAGCATCATGCCCATCAATTATGTGCAGGTCGACATCGAAGCCCTGCAGTCTTTCCCATAGCGGTGACATGGAAGCGATCTCGGCAGTGGAACCAAATCCCTGCAAATTATTGTGATCTACCATCACCGTAAGATTAAGCAGTTTGTGATGGCTGGCAAAAATCAGTGCTTCCCATGTTGAGCCTTCCTGCCATTCACCATCCGAAGTCAGGCAAACGACCCGGCTGGCATTCCCCTTCAGTTTGAAGGCGAGTGCCGTGCCGGCAGCGAGCGACAAGCCATGGCCCAGGCTACCGGTAGCGAATTGAATATCTTCAATACCTTTGGCCGGCGGATGGCCTGCCAGCAGGGTGTCGTCTTTATGAAATTGTTTCAGGTCATGATCCTGTAGGCGTCCCACACTCCATAACGTGGTATAGAGCGCCCCGGCGGAGTGGCCTTTCGACAAGATGAACTTATCTTCCCCACTTAAATACTCATGAAAAACAACCATCATTGCGTCGAGCGACGACAGGTTGCCGCCGATATGCCCAACACCGCTTTCAAAATGCATTTGCAGCAGGCGCTTACGCGCAGCTGAAAAATCTTCTGCTATTAGTTTTATATTAGTGCCCATTATTCTGCCGAATAAATATTACTCATCAATTTGCCTTGCAACGGTATTGTACAGAATCGCAATTGCTGTGCAGCATCCTGTTTTGGCTATTTCAATTTTCACGCAATGCGTTAGGTCGATAAAGTCCCCGCTATTCCAATCGATAACTATGACAGAAATTGATGAGCACTTGCCGCCGATTTCTATTTAAGGACGAAACGACTAGCCATGAATGTGACTGGGATAGTGACAATGATCGCACCTATTATCGCTAATGCGGGAGAAATGCCAGCCTTGCCTACGAGTAGCCAAAGTACCATTATTCCCAGCGCGTATTGCAGGGCATAGATAATCGGGAACTTCAGGAAGCTGGCAAGACTGACACGCTTCTTGAACACAAAACGTACATTCATAAAATATGAAATCGAGATACCGGCGCAATATGCAATGGAGTAAGCGGGCAGATAGGCCAGGAAAGTGAGCAGTAACAGATACAGCAGGTAACTTAATAACGTGTTTGTCGCACCGACCAGCAGAAATCGAGCGAACTCAAGTCGCATGCGATTCCGTCCGTCCTTTTTTGAAAAAATAAAGGTAGGAGAACATCACTAAAAATAACTGTATTACAAAAATGAATCTTTGTTCAGGGACAATCAACAAACTTTGCGCGAGTATCAATGACAAAGGAAGCCACATCCTCCATACAACACCTTTTCGTATCAAATACAATACTGATAAAGCAACCATTGTAAGATGCCAAATCAATATTAACGGCGAAAATATTCTGTCACTCGTCGACGTGAGATATGCCTTGCCCCACGGAACAAAACTGGAAAAATAAAATCCCATTCTGGCTGCAAAAAGATGAAGCATTTCACCCCATTGTTGCTGTCGGTAAGCAGTTGTCAGGTCAAGCAGAGATGAAGATTGCCAAGCGCCTGATGTATGAGGAAGCAGGGTATCGAAGCCATACCAACTTGTTGAGAAGTGAAAGTCTTGCCAGTACTTCATAGATGAGGGTTCAAGGAAAGCAAACATGCCTGTGTGTTGGTACGTCAACAAATATTGTGGCGCGATGCAGACGAAGAACAGCCCAACATATAGACCTTCTCTGCGTTTCTCATATAAACACTCAATTAAAAACCAAATGACCAATATCAAGAAGGGATACAAATAGGCTGACCTGATCAATACACTCAGGCCTCCTGCCAAGGCAAGCAAATAAGCATTTTTTTTGGTAAAACCAAGTATAGCGAGGGCTGCAAGAATACCTGCTGAAACATCGGTTAAATTTACTGATGCCAATCCGATAAACATTATCTCAAGTAAAAGAAATGCGCCAGTAGCTTTAAGCATCAACGCGCTTATCCAAGATTTGGAATATTTTCGACCCAGCTCAAAGCCTGATTCAGAAGCAATTAAATACAGCGAAAAAAATAGCAATAACAAGTGACTGAAAGGAGCTAAACCATAGGGCATAAGTGCGTTGAGGATAACCGAGCCTACAGGCCTATTCTTATGCCAACATGACTCCCAGTTAATTGAACATAGCTTACCTAAATCTGTATACAAATCTGCATCACAACATTGCTGAAAACCAAACATTTAGAAACTCCAAATAGTGATCTCTATTCCATTGGGTGTTAGTGATGTCATTTTAGAGACACAAAGTCCTTTGCCTGCATGACAACCGCCAAAGGCCTGTGTTTCGTATTCTCATAGGCGCGCCAGGCGTAAGCCCCCACAATACCCAACCCGAGCGAATTGAGTCCCCCGAAGAAGATCACCGTCAACACCGTCGCCGCATAACCGGGGACGACAATATTACCGAATATCTTGGCCAACACCACCGCCATGCTCAACAATAGGGAGGCGAAAACGCCAATCAAACCGAAAAGTGACAACAGCCTGATCGGTAAATCGGTGAAGGAGAAAACGCTGTCGAGCAAATAGCTAATCTTTTTCTTGAACGTCCAGGCACTTTTCCCATGTTGACGAACGCGGCGCTCATATAACACCTCGCCCCGCTTAAAGCCCAGCCAGTAGACTAATCCCACCAGAGAAGAGTTAGCCTCACCCAGTTGCAGCAACTGATCGCGAAATATTTTGTTGCAACCGAACACATCCACGCCTTTTTCCGGTATCTCGTGAATGATGAATTTTTTGTACAACTTCCAGAATAGATTGGAAGCGCTGCGCGCGAACAATGGATCTTCCCGGTTTTCGCGGCAACCCACAACGACATCACACTCTCCGGAGCGCAGCTTCTCCAGAAAGCGCAGCACTAGCTCTGGCGGCTCTTGCAGGTCGGCAGAGATGACGCCAAAGTGTTCTCCACGCGCGGCTTGCAGTCCGGTACGGATGGCGGCAAAGGAGCCGAAATTACGCGAATGCAGTAATAACTGAGCATCAAAGCACGCTCCAGGCAGCATTTGAGCCAGCAGTGCATAGCTGTTGTCAGGGCTGCCATCCACCACGAATACCACTTCAGTAGCATAATCGAAATCACGAGCCGCCTGATGGGCGACGGTGGATAGTGCTGCAATCAGGTCTGGAATGGACTCTGCATTGCGATAGACCGGGATGATGATGGATAGTGTTTTCAC
>JANYHX010000293.1 GCA_025362155.1 Gallionella sp.
TTGTCGTTATATTGATTGAGCGGTTTGTTCTCTATTTTCTGATGGACAGCCAATTCGGCACACCATACATCGGAGAAGCTTTTGGGGAACCACTGGATAAGATAATTGCTGAGCAGTTTTTTGCTGGATTTTTGTTCCCCCAATAAAGTCTGCATGTCGCAGCCCGGCAGCAAGTTAATATGTAATGGCTCGCCATGTTGCCAATAGGAGGATATTTGCAAAATCGCCGGGCCGCTCAGACCGCGATGCGTGACCAATAAATTTTCCCTGAATGATTGCTTGCCCAAACTCACTATTGTATCCAGCGAAACGCCGGTCAGATCGGCATAGGGCTTCCAGTCGTCCGGCGCAAAAGTCAGTGGCACCAGGCCGGGCTTGAGCTTGGTAATGGGTATGCCGAATTGTTCGGCGACGTGGTAGCCGAATGGTGTCGCGCCTGTCTTCGGAATAGACAAGCCGCCGGTGGCAATCACCAGCGCGGCAGCATCGAAATCGCCTCGGGAAGTATTGATATGAAAGCTCTTATCATGCTTGATTTCTTCTACTTCGCAGCTCATAAAACGTTTCACCCCAGCCGCTTCGCATTCACCGCGCAGCATCGCGATCACCGCCTCTGATTCATCATCGCAGAACAATTGCCCGAGCGTTTTTTCGTGGTAGCCGATGTTGTGCTTTTGCAGCAGCGCGATGAAATCCTGCGGTGTGTAGCGCGCCAAGGCTGAACGGCAAAAATTCGGGTTGGAGGAGATGAAATTTTCCGGCTTGGTGTTGATGTTGGTAAAGTTGCAACGTCCACCGCCGGAAATGCGGATCTTCTCCGCGAGTTTTTTGGTGTGGTCGAGCAACACCACGGAACGCCCGCGCTGTCCGGCTTGCAGCGCACACATCATGCCCGCCGCGCCGGAGCCTATAATAATTACATCTGTTTTCATCTTAATAATTCCAAGGTGACTTCATTCTGGCATCGGCCCGTTTTTTCAAACAGGGCGATATTTTCCAAAGTGGTTTGTGCAATGCCTGATAAAGCCTCCGCGGTAAAAAACCCTTGATGTCCGGTGATCAGCACATTTGGGAAAGTCAGCAGCCGTTCAAACATATCGTCTTGTATGACTTGATTCGACAAGTCCTGAAAAAACAGGTCACCTTCCTGTTCATACACATCCAGACCGAGATAGCCTATTTTTCCGGACTTGATCCCTGCAATGACCGCAGCGGTATCGATCACCGCACCCCGGCTGGTGTTGATCAGCATCACGCCCGGTTTCATCTGCGCGATGGCCTGCGCACCGACCAAATGCATCGACTCCTGATTAAGTGGGCAATGCAGGCTGATGATGTCACTGATCGCATACAGTTGTTGTAACGACACATATTCCACCCCCAAGCGAATGCACTCAGGGTTGGGTTGGGGATCATGCGCAACCATTTTGCAACCGAAGCCACGCAGAATTTCAGCGAGTGCCGTGCCGATCCGGCCAGTACCGATAATCCCACAAGTCTTGCCGCGCAATTCAAATCCAAGCAAACCTTCCAGCGAAAAATTCCCATTGCGCACCCTGTTGTAGGCACCATGAACATGGCGATTCAATGTCATCATCAATGCAACGCTGTGTTCTGCAACAGAATGCGGAGAGTACGCCGGGACACGAACCAAATGCAGTCCCAGCTTGATGGCCGCCTTCACATCCACGTTGTTGAAACCGGCGCAACGCAACGCGATCAGCCGAGTACCCTGCTGGCTCAAGGTGTTCAAGACGGCGGCATTCAAAGTATCGTTGACGAATACGCAGACGGCGGGAAAGCCCGCGACCATCTGCCGCGTCTCCTCGTTTAAATGGGAATCGAAAAATACCAGTTCATGGCCGAAGCTGCTGTTGGCTTTCGACAAAAACCGGCGGTCATGGGATTGGGCACTACAGATGGCGACTTTCATGGCCGGCCTTGTACAAAGGACAACATAGCGTCACGGTATTCGATCCAGCCCACCGCAGCGCTATTGTTGTGTTCACCGCCCTCGATCAAGGTAAGTGTTTTCGGTTGTGGCGCGGCAGCGTAGAGTTGTTGCGCCATTCTCACCGGGATTGTTTTATCCCAGGTGCCATGAATCAGCAGCACCGGGATTTTAAGTGCGGCAATTTTTTTCAGCGATTCAAAACGCTGATTGAGCAACCAGTCCACAGGTAGGTAGGCATAGGATAATTTTCCCATTTCAACCATTGAGGTAAAGGTGCTTTCAGTAATCAGCCCTGCCGCTTCGGGATGATGCACTGCCAGGTCGATCGCAATCGCACCGCCCAGCGAATGTCCGTAGATGAAAGCTTGCCCGGGTTGCACGCCGCGTTGCTTGAGCAGATATTGCCAGGCCGCTTCGGCATCTTCATACACTTTCGCTTCATTGGGCTTACCACCGCTGCTCTTGCCAAAGCCGCGATAATCTGTCAACAGCACATTAAAACCGAGCTTATGCAAACGCAGCGTGTGTTCCAGGTTGTTGCCGATGTTGCGATAATTGCCGTGCAGATAGAGAAGCGTTAGTGCGTTTGATTGCTCGGCGGGTACCCACCATGCCTGCAACTCGCCGTAATCCGCTCCGCTGCCGACTGGAATGCGCAACTCCTCAAACTTCATGCCTAATCGATCCGGCGTGGTTTGCAGCAACAACTCGGGTTCGAACACATGATCCAGCTGTGTCGCCCACATGTAAGTACAAGCTGTTGCATACAGCAGCGCAATTGCCGCTGCACTGATGGAGAGGCGGCGTGTCCAGGTGTTCATGCCGCTTGTTCCAACGTTCTCCACAAACACGCGCCCTTGCTGGCCTTATCGATATCGGCGAGCTGTAACACATGTTCGGCCAACTCTTCTACACTGGGCAACAAGATACGCAGCTTGGGGCGCGATGCATCGGTACTTAACACTGCCGGGATGCGTGTGGTTGGCACATCTTCACCGAGTAAACTTTCCTGTCCGCGCGTCATCGAAAAATACACTTCGGCAAGCAACTCGGTATCCAGCAGGGCGCCATGCAGGGTGCGATGCGCGTGATCTATTTCATATCGGCCGCACAGCGCATTCAGGCTATTTTTCTTGCCCGGATGCATTTCGCGGGCGATCTTGAGCGTGTCCATCACCGTGTTTTGCACCGGTGGCATGCCGATTAATTCCAATTCATGATTGAGAAAACCTATGTCGAACGGCGCGTTATGAATAATAAGTTCGGCATCTGCGATAAATTCCAAGAAGCTGCTCGCGATATCCGCGAACTTCGCTTCGTTCTGCAAACGCTCGTAGGTCAAGCCATGCACCGCCACCGCGCCCGCCTCAATCTCGCGCTCGGGATTTAGATAACGATGGAAGCGGCGCAGCGACACTTTACGCCCCTCCAGCTCAATCGCCGCAAGCTCAATGATGCGATGTCCCTGCTTGGGATCCAGCCCGGTTGTTTCAGTATCCAGCACAATCTTACGCATTGTTTTTATTCGCCTGCATCATTTCCACTCCTCGATTCGCCAATTCATCGGCGCGCTCATTACCATCATGCCCGGCGTGCCCTTTGACCCATATCCACTCAATTTGGTGTTGCTCTGCCAGTGCGTCCAGCCGGCGCCACAGGTCTTCATTTTTTACCGGCTTTTTGTCGGCGGTTTTCCAGGCGCGCTGTTTCCAGCCATGTATCCAGACACTGATACCCTGCTGCACATATTTCGAGTCCGTATGCAGCCGTACATGGCAACGACGCTTCAATGCTTCCAGCGCGGCGATGGCGCCCATTAACTCCATACGGTTATTGGTGGTATGCGCCTCGCCGCCGAACAACTCGCGTTCTTTCACATGTCCGGACGATAGCTTGCCGTCCCCCTTGGTGCGCAACAGCGCGCCCCAGCCGCCTACGCCGGGATTGCCTTTGCAGGCACCATCGGTAAAAATTTCCACGGTATCAAGCAGACCTCCGGATAATTGCTTGATGTTCCCGGATGATGTCCGCGTTTCTATATGTGTACTTTTTGCCGCGACTGCTGATTTGTTCATTCGGATTCCTGTGAGGAAATTTTTTGTTGTGGCTCAGTCTCGTTGCGCTGCGTTATCCTGTTATTCAGCTTCGGTGTCGCCGGTAACAGCTTGCCGACCAGGCCCTCATTCCATTGCGGTTTGATCAGTCGCATGCCATGAACGCGCTTGATCGCATGTACAAAATACACTCCCCCGCTCACCGCCCACCAACGGTCACCGGCAGCTTCCATAAAGGAAAAACGTTCCAGCCATTTGGTCTTTTGCAGCGGTGGCGCATAGGCATTAAAGCGACCGCCGACCGCTTCAAAACCCAACAACGCCAGCCAATCCTTGAGACGCGGTAACACAATGAAATTGCCGTTCCAGGGAAAGCCCTGGCGTTTGCGCAATGCGCGGCCCCCCAGTGTTCTTTGCAAACCCCAGAGACTGCGCGGATTAAAACCGCTGATAATCAAATTGCCTTCCGGGCGTAACACCCGCGCCACTTCACGCAACACCTGATGGGGGTTCTCCGAAAATTCGAGCACATGCGGCATCACCACCAGATCCAGGCAATCACAATCGAATGGCAATTCGGTACAAATCAGGCGCACTGCATTTCCGGTCTGATTCCCCGCGCTGAAACGCAATGGCATCCGGTTGCTGGTTAAAAAAGCATCCCCTGACAAGCCCAATTGCAATGCGTTGTAGCCAAATATATCGCTCACCGTACGGTCGAAATAAGCCTGCTCGCGCGCCAGCACATAGCCGCCCTGTGGGGTGGCAAACCACTCGCTCAAAGTTTCCGTAGTTACCTTACAATTAGCCATCGCTCAATTCCGATTTTTCCCTGTTTTACAGCCCACTATTTGCCACTTAAATGTTTAACATTACTGCTATCCCCGCCCTGCGCGATAACTACATCTGGGCCATTCATGATGACCAGCGGGCGATCCTGGTTGACCCCGGCGAAGCTGCACCGGCGCTGAATTTCCTGCATAGCCGCAAGCTGCAACTGAAGGCGATTTTATGCACCCACCGCCACAACGACCACATCGGTGGCATCGCAAAATTGCGCGAAGTATACAACGTGCCGGTGCATGGGCGGCGACATCCCAATAACCCGCACATTACCAACGAGCTATGCGAGGGCGATCAACTCACGCTTGATGCGCTCGCAGTCAGGTTTGACATCATCGAAATCCCCGGTCACCTTGATGATCATATTGCATTTATCGCGCCGGATATTTTGTTCTGCGGCGACGTATTATTCGGCGCAGGCTGTGGCAGAAACTTTGAAGGAACACCGGCGCAATTGCACCATTCCCTGCAACGGTTGGCATTGTTGCCTGACACCACTCGTGTCTATTGTGCGCACGAATACACCGCCGCCAACCTGCGCTTTGCGCTCGCTTGCGAACCAGACAACCCCGCCATAAAAGAACGCATCGTCGCTACCCAACAGTTGCGCGCGGCCAATCTGCCTACCCTGCCTTCCAGCATCGCGCTGGAAAAATCCACCAACCCTTTCCTACGCTGTACCCATCCCGCCATTATCCATACCCTGCAACAACGCGGCTTGATTGATACAAGCGGGCGTGGTGTCAGCGAACTGGGCGTATTTACTGCACTGCGTGAATGGAGAAATAATTTCCAGATGACCGCGGCGTAAACTGCACAGAGGAACAAAACAAACAAAAACCGAAACCACTGCGGCCTTTTTTATACATAGCGACAGAAATCGTAGCGAGCGATTCCAGGGACAGTGGAGGCCGGGGCGGACGCCGACAGCATACACGCCAGTATGTGAGGAGCGCGGGCACCGCCCGACCCCGTCCTGGAGCTGCGCAGTAGATTTATGTCGCTATGTTTAGATTGCGGCAAACAGTGTTCTGGGATATTCTGCGCGCCCTTCGGAGAGGTGGATGAGTGGTTTAAGTCGCACGCCTGGAAAGCGTGTTTGGGATAATATCCCAACGGGGGTTCGAATCCCCCCTTCTCCGCCAGAAGCCCCGTGGAAAAGCAAAGAACCGCTCATCATGGACTCGATTCTACGCGTCGCCCTTTGTTAGCGGTTGTTTCTGTCCTGATCGGTATGTATCTGCTGACACGTTGCAGCTTCAGGATTTCTTTGTGCTGCGCATTGTTCATGTTCAGGGCGAGAAAAGCATTGGTCAATTTTTCCCGTAGATCCATATTCATGGCCGCACTGACAGCCCAAAAATAATCGTGATAACCCGGCCGGGTGATGAATGCCGATGGGGACTTTCCATCCGTCTCGCGTTGCACCAGCGGAATGATCACGTCGTTACTGCGCGCTTTAGCGCGGCTAAGATAATCGCTATCTATCCAAACGATATCCAGTTTATGGCTGGCCAATGCCTCGACCAGCGCGTCACCATTCGAAACCGGCCTGAATTCTATTTTCATTCCAATTTTCTTCTCAAGGTAATCAGTCAACGGCTTTAACTTGCGCCGCAACATCGAGGGCGATTCGTCAGGCATGAGCGAGACACGCAATACTGGCTCTGCATAGGTGGATGCATAAAGTATCAAGGCCGCAACGATCGCCAGCGAAATGAGCAGGTATTTGACGCGAATTGAAATTGAATAACGTGGCACAGCTTTCCATCGTGAATGAGTTAAATTTTGCTAATTCATGCTACCGTGATGATGCCGAGCTGCCCTGCTAGAGGCAAATGATCTCTAGTATTGATCAGGGATAATCCTGACGGGTGGGCCGAACCATGATATCGCTGATATGGACATGAGGCGGTTGAGATACGATGTAGTGGATTGTGTTTGCCACATCTGCGCCGCACAACAAAGGGCCGAATTTATTTTCGAAGTTCTGCACCATATCGTCACTGTAACCCGCGCCATCCTGAAACCCGCTGATCACGATGCCCGGCTCCACCAGGGACACGCGTACGCCTTTGGGCCCCACCTCGCGACGCAGACCCTCGGCCAGTGCATGGACGGCAAATTTGGTGGCACCATAAACGGCGCTGAACGGCGAGATGTTACGCCCCACCACGGAGCCGATGATGACGATATCCGCAGCCTGTTTGGGGTAATTGGTTTGCTGCGCATCGACCATTTGCTGCGCAGCTTTTTGCAGCAGAGCCAATGTTCCTGTGACATTAAGTTTGAGTATTTTTTCGAACTCGGACAAATCCGCGTCCTTGACTGAGCCGCCCAAGCCACGCCCGGCGTTTGCAACGACGATATCGGCTGGCTTGCCAAAACGCTCGACCGCCAAGGCAAAGAGCCTCTCGATCAGTGTACTTTCAGTAGCATCACCTGCCATGCCGCAGAAAACCTCTCCCAACTCTAGTTCAAGTGCCCGAAGTTTCTCTGCATTGCGGCCATTGCCTACTACACCGTAACCGCTGGAAATAAATTTTCTTGCTGTCGCTTCCCCAATGCCGGAGGTTGCGCCGGTTATGATCGCGATGCGCGGATAGGGAGGGTTTATGTCATTACTCATTTGTAAATTGCGCAGGTAAATGTCTTGTTATGGGAGGGTGAGTGCTGCGAGCCTGGAATTATCATTCAGCAGTCCAACCTCGCTTAATATCAGTGGACAGAACTACGTTTTCTCGCAAAGCAGAATAACATGGGGCTAACACAATCCGCAAAAAAAGCTCCATAACCCCCTGCTTGTTACCTTACGCTAATATAATATTGAGCAGCAAAGTTGATTTTTAAGGCATAGCCTGGGTGGCATTACACATGACGAACAACATAATTGAATTCCTTGCCCATTGGGGAATCACGGCATTATCGCTATGGATTGCTGGTTTTATATTCCACGGCATTTCGTTTACCAATAAAAAATCGCTACTTATCGCCGCTCTACTGCTGGGCTTAGCCAACGCGATTATCAGACCAATCGTCATCCTGCTGACCATCCCGCTGACCATTTTCAGCTTCGGATTTTTCCTGCTGGTGATTAATGCATTGATGATGCTGTTGGTGTCCACACTAGTCTCAGGTTTCAAGGTATCGGGATTCTGGACGGCTTTTTTTGCGAGTATCTTTATTGCAGTTCTCAGTTTTTTCGTAGGGCTGTTCATTTTCCAAGCAGGCGACAATCCGATAGTTATCCCCACCCATCAGACAATATTCATCTGAAGGACAAGAACCTCGCACATCATCATGGACTACCTGAATCAGCTTCAATGACTCGCCATGATAGTCACTGTTATCTCCGCGTGGCTGGTGGCATCACAGGCAAAATGCACGCAATATCGGTTTCTGGTGCTTCCTGGTCAGCAACGGTCTGTGGATTGTCTGGGGTTGGAATGACCATGCTTATGCGCTTGTCATCCTTCAGATCGCTTTGGCAATCTTGAACATACGCGGAGCCTACAAGAACGAGCCGAAGTAACCTGTCAAAACCCCCGAAATATCCACGCAATGTCAGCCTGTCTTTCGCGCATTCAACCACCACGCCGTCAGCACGCCCGTCGCAGCCATTGCCCAAACTACTGTCGCCCCACTCGGCAGGTCGAACCATGCCGATAGCAATAAACCCACCGCATAACCACTGATGCCTACTACAAAAGCGTGCAGGTTACGGCGGTGTTTGATGCGGTAGGTGGCGAGTGCCGGCACAATCAGGCTGGCGAACACCAGATATACGCCGACCAGTTGCACCGATGCGGTGACGGCCAAGGCAAATAGCCCGTAGAAACCAAGGTTGCGGGTTTTCAGCTTGGTCCATTGCCACAGCGCAAGCAGGATGACGGTCAACAAAGCCGTAGCGATCAGTTGGTTGGAACTGACCCAAAGAATTTGCCCCACTAGTAAGTCTTTGAGATGTTCGCCTGCGTGCACATCGCGACTCATCAGCAATATCCCCCCACTGGCGGCGAGCACGAAAGTCAAACCTATACAGGCTTCCTTAACCTCGTCCAGACTACTCTCTATCCACGCCAGCAATGCGGCGCCACACAGCGCGCTGGCGGCAGCGATCAATTGCACCAGCAGTGGCTGATCGCTGAGATTCAGCAACGCAGCGATGATGACACCGAGACCGGCGATTTGCGCGACCGCAAGATCGGCAAAAATGACGCCGCGCTCCAACACTTTCATGCCGAACGGGATGTGCGTAGCGAGTACCAGTAGTCCCGCGATGAATGCCGGTAATAAAATGTCCAGTTCAATTTCGTTCATTTCAGTCCTACCAATAAACGCTGAATGGTGTCGTCAAACATCGTGAATAAATCGGTCGCCTGGGGTGTGCCGCCCACGGTAAACGGCAGCATCACGGCTGGGATATGCGTGCGCGCCGCAATCCATTCCGAGGAGCGCTCATTCTGATAGGCGGCGCGCAGCACCATGCGCGCCGGATATTGTTGCAAATCATTCAACACTTTTCCCAGATAGGCTGCGCTGGGTTCCATGCCGGGCTTGGGTTCCAGCTCGGCGACTTGTTCCAGTCCCAGCCAGTTATTCAGGTAGGGAAAGCCACGGTGTTGCACGATAATGGCTATGCCCTTCAGGGGCGCGGCCTGCTTCTCCCAACGTGCGATGGCCACACGCCATTGCTGATTGAACGTCACGAGCTGTTGTTGGTAGTATGCAGTGTTGGCCGAATCAAGCTGGATCAGGCGTTTGTTGAGGGCTTCCG
>JANYHX010000297.1 GCA_025362155.1 Gallionella sp.
GGGTTCTTCAATGGTATTGAGATGCTTGCGTACTGTCGGTCGGGAGATGCCCATGTCGCGGGCGATTGCTGAGATGGTTTGTTTCTGTATCGAATGCCGCCTGCGAATTTCGTAAATAATGTCCATATAAAACACTCCAGATACCTCCGGCTAAAACGCCGAATGGTGACACACTGAGGTGGAAACTATTGGGCGCTGTTTCCACCTCTAATCTGGAAAGTATTGCACGCTGTTTGACAGCAGAACAACAGAACGGTCAACCGATATACCAGTGACGACTCCAGCAGCGGTATGCGTAACACCTGAATTTGAACTTTGTGTAGTACCTGGACTTGAACTTTGCCCGCTCCCCCCGCCACAACTGACCGACCCCAAGACGACCAAGGCGATTGCAATTATGCGTACCTCTAACGCAAGTTTCGATGCTGTGGGCATAATGCCTCCTGAGCTAACGACCCGACTTTGATATAAACACCGCGCGCATTATCTGAAATGCCTGCTTGTCTGTCAAAGATATTCATTTCCACAAAGCAAAAACGTAAGCTTCCCCGTCAAGTAGACAGTTCAAAAGTAGAACTTTTCGCCGCGACGACCTGCTCGCGGTATAGCGCTGGCGGCAGGCTTCCCAGCGCGTCATGCGGTCGTTCCTCATTATAAACTCGCAGCCACTGACTGGATATTTCGCGTACCTGGTCGAGGTCTTCAAACAGATACGCATTCAGCACCTCTTGGCGAAAGGTGCGGTTGAAGCGCTCAATATAGGCGTTCTGATTCGGCTCCCCAGGTTCGATGAATCTCAGCTCGATCCCGTGTTCTCCGCACCAATCGGCCAACACCTGCGCAATAAACTCCGGCCCGTTGTCGAGCCGGATCGACTTGGGCAGACCTCGCCATTGGGCCAGTTGCTCCAAGGTGCGCACCACTCGGGCAGCGGGCAGGCTGGTGTCAATTTCAATCGCCAGCCCTTCCCGCACCCCTTCGTCCAGCACATTAAGTGTGCGGAACCGGCGGCCACGATAGAGCGCATCGCTCATGAAGTCCATGGCCCAACTTGCGTTGGGTTGGGCCAGCACAAGTAGCGGCTGGCGCTCCCGTTTTGGGAGTCCGCGTTTTACCCGGCGCGGTAGATTCAGTTTCATGGCGCAATACACCCGATACATATGTTTGTGATTCCACGCATGGCCCATCAGGCGCGTGCGATCAAATAACTTCCAGAAGCCCCATCTATGATGCCGGGCCACGAGTTGGTTCAGCACCTGGATCATCTCCCGATCCCGCGCCGCCCAGTCCACGTTCTGCCGATAATACGCCGCCCGGGAAAGGCTGACGGCCCGGGTTGCCCGTCCGATCGACAGGTCATGTTCCGCAACCATCTGCCTTGCAACTTCCCGGCGCTCGGACGGCGCTACAGTTTTTTTAACACCGCCTTGATCGCCTCATTCTCCAGCGCCAGTTCTGCGTACATGCGCTTGAGGCTGGCGTTCTCTGCTTCCAGTTCCTTAACCCGCCTCAGTTCCGAAACATCCAGGCCGCCATACTTGGCTTTCCATTTGTAATAAGTGGCCGAGCTGATACCGTGCCGGCGCCAGACCTCGTTGACCGGAACCCCGGCATCCGACTCCTTCAGAATCGCGACAATCTGCGATTCCGTAAACAGTGACTTCTTCATACGAACCTCCTTGCAGTATCCTGCCAGAAAGTTCTACTTCTCGGGTGTCTACAGCTTGGGGAAGCTTACGAAAACCCTCAAGTTTTCACCTGAGGGCTTTTACTGTGTAAGGAGTCACGCCTGTCCTGAGCTTGTCGAAGAGATGGCCTACTTGGAAGCGTACTGCGGCGCAGCCTATCAATCACTGAAGCGAGTTCAAGTATCCGCAGCAGCAATTTGCATGAATTGGCTACCAATATAAGTACGCTGTCGCCGTCACGTAGCCGGTGGTGCTGAGGCCACCGCAAACCAGCACCTCCCCGCTATTTAGACGAGTTGTCGTAGCTGCCACACTTGCCACCGGAAGGTTTGCCCCGCTCGCCCAAGTATTTGTCGTTGGATCGTACAAATCCGTCGTCTATATTCGGTTGCCGTCCTGATCATTTCCGCCTACCGCCAGAACCTGTCCAGTTGGGAGCAATATTGCGAAATGTTGATAGCGAGCGTTGGTGAGCTGGCCAGTTGATGACCATGTGTTTGATATCGGATCGAATATTTCTGCATCAGAGGTGGCTCCGTTTGCTTGGACAGAATTTCCATCTTTTTAAGTGTAGCCTTGCCGCTTAAATGCCTACGCCGCTTTTGGCAGCGCAGGCAGGTTATCGAAGTAGAACTCATCCGGC
>JANYHX010000326.1 GCA_025362155.1 Gallionella sp.
GCGGGATTCACAGCTGCATTGTCCATACATCGTCTCGAACAAAACGAGCTTACTCCCGAAAAAGGCAAGGTTATCGTGACGGGCGCGACGGGCGGGGTGGGGAGCCTTGCAATCATGATGCTGGCGCAACTGGGCTACCACGTGGTGGCGCTGACCGGAAAAGATAGCGAGCATGATTATCTGAAATCATTGGGCGCGGCGGAAGTTTTGTCCCGTAAAGAGGTGGTGATGGGTACGCGCCCTCTGGAAAAAGCGCAGTGGGCGGGGGCGTTGGACACGGTGGGCGGCGAGACGCTGGCATGGCTGACACGCACCATGCAGCAGAACGGCGTAATCGCCAGCTTCGGCAATGCGGGCGGAGTTGAACTGCATACCACGGTGATGCCGTTCATTTTGCGTGGCGTGCGTCTGATAGGCATTGATTCCGCCGCCACTGCCATGCCTTTGCGTCGGCAAATCTGGCAACGGCTGGCAACGAATTTACGTCCCAAACTATTGAAGCAAATTGCGCAAGTTGTGCCGTTTGCCGAGTTGCCGCCAATTTTCTCGTTAATGCTGCAAGGCAGGCTGCGCGGGCGGACGGTGGTGGAAATAAAACCGCCAGCTTAGGGAAATAACCGCTTAGTGATATAATCCGTCCAAAGCTGGAAGCGACAGCGCGAAAGTGGCGGAATTGGTAGACGCACTGGATTTAGGTTCCAGCGCCGCAAGGCGTGAGAGTTCGAGTCTCTCCTTTCGCACCACGGACTTTCGCAGCTAGGCCTTTCGCAGCCCAATTCAATTTAACTTCAAGGAATTATAGTATGTCCAGCGTAGAAACCGTAAGCGCGTTAGAACGTCGTCTGAACGCATCTATTCCGCAACAGCCCATTCGTAGCCAGGTTTCTGACCGGTTGAAAAACATTGGGCGCAGCGTGAAAATTGCCGGTTTCCGCCCCGGCAAAATACCCCCAAAAGTAATCGAGCAATATTATGGCGCTCAAGCCTGGCAGGATGCCTTGAACGAGGCCTTGCAACGTTCGTTTTACGAATCATCACAATCCAGTAATTTAAAGATAGTTGGATCCCCGCAGTTTGAGGTCAAGACCACAGACAAAAATGCTGAACAGCTCGAATATAGTGCCACCTTCGAGGTATATCCAGAAGTGGCGGTGGGCGACCTGTCTGGAATTTCGATAGAACGTCTGGTTTATGAGCTGACCGAGGCGGATGTAGCTACCACCATTGCAAACTTGCGCAAGCAACGCGCCACCTTTGAGAAGGTTGAGCGCGCGGCTCAGATGGGAGATCGGATAAATATCGATTTCGTGGGTAAACTTGATGGTGAGGCATTTCAAGGCGGCGAGGCTAAAGATTTAACGGTAGTGCTGGGTGCCGGGAATATGTTGGCCGATTTTGAGGCGGGCGTAATCGGCATGAAGGCGGGCACAACTAAAACCTTCGATATGACTTTTCCGAAGGATTACCACGGCAAGGATATTGCCGGAAAGAAAGTGAATTTTACGGTTATCTTGCATAGTGTAGAAATTCCACGCTTGCCTGAAATTGATGCTGAATTTGTCAAGACGGTCGGTATTGAGGATGGTGATGTGAGTAAGCTGAAAGGTGAAATTCGCGATAATTTGACTCGCGAAGTTTCGCGCCGCTTGAAGATACGTAATAAAGATACTGTGATGGGTGCATTGCTGACTGTCACTCAGTTTGAGGTGCCCAAGGCTTTGCTGGAAATGGAAACGCAGGAATTGATGCAACACTCAGTAGAAGAGATGGAGTCGCGGGGCGTGAAAATGAAGGGGATGCCACTGCACCCTGAGTTGTTTAAAGATCGTGCCGAGAAGCGCGTTAAGCTGGGACTGATACTTGCTGAGTTAATGGAGAAGCAAGGGCTGAAAGCCAAGCCAGATCAGGTCAAAAATATGATCGAAGAATATGCGCAGGGCTTTGATGAGTGTGAACAGATTATTCGTTGGTATGAGGCTGATCCTAAACGTAAGTTAGAGGTAGAAAATCTGGCGCTGGAAGAAAATGTGGTGATCTGGGCAATGGGCCAGGCTAAAACCACTGACAAGCAGGCCGTGTTCAATGAATTGATGGGAAATGCCTAAATGACGCAATATCAATCACAAAATATGATGCATTATTTACAGCCACAAAATATCGGTCTGATTCCGATGGTCGTGGAGACTAGCGGAAGGGGAGAACGGGCATATGACATCTATTCCCGGCTGCTCAAAGAGCGCGTAGTGTTCCTGGTTGGCGAAGTCGAAGATCACAGCGCGAATCTGATCGTGGCACAAATGTTGTTTCTGGAATCGGAAAATCCCGACAAGGATATTCATTTCTACATCAATTCTCCGGGCGGTTCGGTGACTGCAGGCATGGCGATTTACGACACCATGCAATTCATCAAGCCGCATATTAGTACACTGTGTATTGGGCAGGCCGCCAGCATGGGTTCTTTCCTGCTGGCTGCGGGTGAAAAAGGCAAACGTTTTTGCCTGCCTAATTCGCGCGTAATGATCCATCAACCGATGGGCGGTTTTCGCGGCCAGGCATCGGATGTCGAAATCCATGCACGGGAAATATTATATTTAAAGCAGCGACTCAACCAAATGTTGGCGCTGCACACCGGGCAATCGGTGGAAACCATAGAACGCGATACTGATCGCGACAATTTCCTGAGCGCGGAGGATGCGGTCAAATATGGGCTGGTGGATCAGGTGCTGCAAAAGCGCGCCTGAAATTTTTTAGCAATGTCTTTGCTGTAATTCGACGGAAGGTGGTTAGCAATGGCTGATGATAAAAATTCTGGCGATAAAAAATCAGGTGATAAATTGATTTACTGCTCGTTCTGCGGCAAGAGCCAGCACGAGGTGCGCAAACTGATTGCGGGTCCGTCGGTATTCGTATGTGATGAGTGCATTACGCTATGTAACGACATCATGCGCGAGGAGATCCAGAGCGATCAGGCCAAGTCGGATAAATCAGATTTGCCAGTCCCTAAAGATATTTGCGCGACTCTGGATGAGTATGTGATCGGTCAGGAACAGGCCAAGAAAATTTTGTCGGTAGCGGTGTATAACCACTACAAGCGCCTCAAGAGTAACAGCAAAGATGGCGTGGAATTATCCAAAAGTAATATCCTGCTGGTCGGGCCGACAGGCTCAGGCAAAACCTTGTTGGCACAAACGCTGGCGCGACTGTTGAATGTGCCATTTGTGATGGCGGACGCGACCACCTTAACTGAAGCGGGGTATGTAGGTGAGGATGTCGAAAACATTATTCAAAAGTTGTTGCAGACCTGTGACTATGATGTGGAAAGGGCGCAACGCGGCATTGTTTACATCGATGAAATAGACAAAATTTCCCGTAAATCAGAGAACCCTTCGATTACCCGCGATGTGTCCGGCGAAGGCGTCCAGCAGGCCTTGCTCAAGTTGATTGAAGGCACCAAGGCCTCAATCCCCCCGCAGGGTGGGCGCAAGCACCCCAACACAGAATTTTTGCAGGTGGATACCACTAATATTCTGTTTATTTGCGGTGGTGCTTTTGATGGTCTGGAAAAAATTATTCGCAACCGTTCCGCGAAAGCCGGCATCGGTTTTGGGGCAACCATCGCCAGCAAAGATGATCGCAAAACCGGTGAGACCCTGCGCGAAGTGGAGCCGGAAGATTTGATTAAATTCGGTTTGATTCCTGAGTTTGTCGGACGCTTGCCGGTGGTCGCCACCTTGGAAGAGCTGGACGAGACCGCATTGGTGAAAATCCTTACTGAGCCTCGCAACGCGCTGACCAAGCAATACCAAAAATTATTCATGATGGAAAATGTCGATCTGGAATTTCGCGAAGGAGTATTGCTCGCTATCGCCCGTAAGGCGTTGGCGCGTAAAGCTGGTGCACGTGGATTACGCTCGATATTGGAACAAGCATTATTGGATGTAATGTTCGATTTACCTTCCATGGATAACGTCAGCAAGGTGGTCCTGGATGAGACCACCACGACAGGTGAGATCAAACCTATCGTTATTTATGCGGATACCCACAAGGCAGCATAACCGCCTTCCGCCTCGTTCTTTATCTTGTCCGATGAGGCTGGTTGAATTATTTTCAACTGGCCCCATCTAACCTTAAATTCTACTAAAAAGGTTCGCCATGTCAGAACAAGATATCCTCAGCACCTCAAGCAATATTACAACTATAAACAACTTGCACCCGCTATTGCCGTTGCGTGATGTCGTTGTATTCCCGCATATGGTGATTCCATTATTTGTCGGACGCTCCAAGTCTATCAAGGCTCTTGAGACCGCAATGGAGGCGGGTAAAAGTATTGCGCTGGTGGCGCAAAAATCTGCGACCAAAGATGATCCGGGAACAGATGATTTGTATGCCATCGGCAGTATGGCCAACATTTTGCAAATGTTGAAATTGCCGGACGGCACGGTGAAGGTGCTGGTAGAAGGCACGCAACGCGCCAA
This sequence comes from Gallionella sp., assembly GCA_025362155.1. GTDB lineage: Bacteria > Pseudomonadota > Gammaproteobacteria > Burkholderiales > Gallionellaceae > Gallionella. The sequence goes on from JANYHX010000326.1 coordinate 4,476, forward strand.
CATTCTGCGCGTGTTTGATGCCAAATCTCATTTCGATGCCGAGGTACAAATCATCCCCGCTGAAGACGGCACGGACAGCGAGTCCGAGGCAATGCGTCGCGTGCTGATTGCCCAGTTCGACCAATATGTGAAACTCAACAAAAAAATTCCGCCGGAGATTTTGACATCGTTGGCCGGCATTGATGATGCGGGGCGCCTGGCCGATACTATTGCCGCCCACCTGCCACTTAAACTGGAGCAAAAACAGGAGGTGCTGGAAATTTTTGGTGTGCGTAAGCGCTTGGAACATTTGCTGGGGCTGCTGGAAGGAGAGATCGATATTCTTCAGGTCGAGAAGCGTATCCGTGGACGTGTCAGGCGGCAGATGGAAAAAAGTCAGCGTGAGTATTATCTGAATGAGCAGGTCAAGGCGATTCAGAAAGAGCTGGGCGACGGTGAAGAGGGTACCGACTTTGACGAACTGGAAAAGAAGATCAAAGCCGCTCACATGCCAAAAGAGGCACGTAACAAAGCTGATGCAGAATTGAAAAAGCTGCGCTTGATGTCGCCAATGTCCGCCGAGGCAACTGTAGTGCGCAATTACATTGATGTATTAATGGGTCTGCCGTGGAAGAAAAAAACCAAAATAAGCGGCGACTTGAAAAAAGCTGAAGTGGTTCTGGAAGAAGACCATTATGGCTTGGACAAGGTCAAGGAACGTATCCTTGAGTATCTGGCAGTGCAACAACGTATGGACAAAATGAAGGCACCCATTCTGTGTTTGGTGGGGCCGCCAGGAGTGGGTAAGACTTCACTGGGGCAATCCATCGCGCGCGCCACCAACCGTAAATTTGTGCGTATGTCGCTGGGCGGCGTACGCGATGAATCCGAGATACGCGGGCATCGCCGTACCTATATTGGCTCCATGCCGGGCAAGATATTGCAGAACATGAGCAAGGTGGGCGTGAAGAATCCACTGTTCCTGCTGGACGAGGTGGACAAGATGGGCATGGATATGCGCGGCGATCCTTCTTCTGCGTTATTGGAAGTGCTCGATCCAGAACAGAACAGTACCTTTGTCGATCATTATGTCGAGGTCGAATATGACTTGTCCGATGTGATGTTCGTGGCCACGGCGAATACGCTGAATATCCCGGATGCGTTAATGGATCGTATGGAGATCATTCATGTTTCCAGTTATATGGAAGATGAAAAAATCAACATTGCGACGCGCTATCTAGTACCTAAAGTAGTCAAAAATAATGGACTGAAACCGGAAGAAATTAATATCTCCGAAAGCGCATTACGTGACATCGTGCGCTATTACGTGCGTGAAGCCGGGGTGCGTGGATTGGAGCGGGAAATTTCCAAGATTTGTCGTAAGGTGGTGAAAGCGCTGTTGTTAAAAGACCGCGAAACCAAGGTGACCATCAATTCGCGTAATCTTGATAAATATCTTGGTGTGCGTCGTCATTCATATGGCGTTGCCGAGAAAAATAATCAGGTCGGGCAAGTGACCGGCCTGGCGTGGACGGAAGTCGGTGGTGAATTGCTCACGATTGAGGCTGCTGTCTTGCCGGGCAAAGGCAAGACCACTACTACCGGCAAGCTGGGCGATGTGATGCAGGAATCTATCCAGGCTGCACTGAGTGTAGT
>JANYHX010000080.1 GCA_025362155.1 Gallionella sp.
TGGAAGACCCTTCTACAGCGGGACGTGACAGCGGGATATTCCGCCTGCGGGAAGCTGATCTGGACAAGCATTTAATCAATGACAAAATTTCTGACGAAAAGCCTACTGTCCCAAGCAAGGACAAGCCTGCTCCCGATAGCAAAGAAGACACGTCGAAATTCATTCCTACGGAATTCGGCTCAAAAAATGACTATCAGCTTAATCAGGCATTGAATCTCCTGAAAGGAATGCGAATACTGCAGGGCAAATAATCTTGTTATGGCGAGATCAACATGAGCGATTCTTTTGAACTGAATAAGCAACGCGAAATCCTATTCAGTGCGGAGCCCCCGGGACAATTAGCGCGCGCCTATCAGCTTTTGTCCGGTTTGCCTGAATGCAAGGTGGCGTATGGTGATTCCCCCAATACGCTGCTGGTCAGTTACAACTTGAACCACTACACGTTAAATGGTCTGGAAGATGGCCTGGCCAAAGAGGAATTTCATCTTGATCATAGCCCGTTACATAGTATCGGGCGCCAGGTAATTTATTACTGCGAAGACACCATCTGCCATAATCTGGACATCCCCGCACATTCAACCAAAGAGTACGAGCGCGAAGTATTCGTCCAGGCTTACGACCGGCACCCGCATGGCGACCACGACGACACCCCGGTGGAATTACGCGATTACAAATAATTCCAATCCATCTTCTTAATCGATTTACATTGCCAAGGAGGTCACCATGCAAGCAAGCCCAGGACAAGCAGCAAATGACACAGGCCGCGAACTGTTAACTTTCACTCTTGGGGGGGAAGAATACGGCATCGACATCCTCAAAGTACAGGAAATCCGCGGCTATGATGCTGTAACAACGATCGCCAACGCACCTGTCTTCATTAAGGGAGTCATCAATCTACGCGGCATCATCGTGCCGATTGTGGACATGCGCATCAAATTTAAACTCGGCAGTATCACCTATGACGAAACTACCGTCGTCGTCATCCTTAATATCGCCAAGCGCGTGGTGGGAATAGTGGTTGATGGCGTGTCCGATGTAATCACACTGAAAGCGGAAGAAATCAAACCGGCGCCGGAATTTGGCGCCACGTTGGATACCCAATATTTAATGGGCTTGGGAACCGTGGGGGAGCGCATGATTATTTTGGTGGATATCGAAAAACTGATGTCCAGCCGCGATATGGAATTGATCGAAGCAGCCGAATTGTCTGCCTAGTCTGGCAAAAAATAAGCCAACTCAATTACTGCACAAATGCAGGATAGGGGCTTAGAACTACAATAGACAATTCACCGAAGCGACCTTCGATAGAAGGCCACATGACGCCCTATCCGCAGCCCCCAATCACACGTCTTTACGTCAACTAGTTCGCTTACCTTCTCACCACGACCCTCCGGCCGCTAGCCTAGTTTTCAATCGGGATGTACAGGTCATAAATCCTAAGATAGCTATGGCACAGAAGGAAGTCATCAAGAGCTTTATAGTAGCCCCGCACTTTAGCCATGAAGGTTAGGGGGAAGGAATAATTTCTAATAGGAGATGAATATGAAACAGTTATTGTGTGTTATTACCTTTGCTGCAGTGATGTTATCTGCATGCGGAAACAAGAGTGAGACCGAGTCTTCGGCTGCTAAAGCGCCTTCCCCTGCAATTGAGCAAAACACACCGCCTGCAGCCCAGCAGAGTGTGCAACCCCTTACGGAAGATAAGGTTGTAGAAAAAACAGCTTCCGCACCCACGGATACCACACCTGCTGCTACTGCGGAGATGGGGAACTCCCAAAAGATAAGTGGTGGCACAACAGATGGGTCACCTCTTAGCCGTGAAGACGGGCTGGCCTTGGCTGGCAAAAGCGGTTGCCTAGCTTGTCATAAGATCGAGACCAAGTTGGTGGGCCCGGCGTGGCGTGACGTAAGCAAGCGTTACAAAGGGGATCCTGGTGCCAAGGCACGTTTGGTAGCGAAGGTAAAAGCGGGCGGCAAGGGCAATTGGACGGAGGTCACGGGCGGAGTTGCGATGCCTCCAAATTCTCCGCGAGTGTCTGATGAAAATATCGAAAAATTGGTAACGTTTGTGTTGTCGCAATGAGCTAAAGATAATTTTTGGTAATCCGCGTAATGCCGCATGGATTATATGTTTGACAAGGTTTTTTTGATTTTTAAGGTTAGTTACCGTACAGACCGCAGACGTAAATAACCCCAGTATTATTTCCGCAGGGATATCCTGTTAATTTAAAGGAGAACGATAATGAATAAAGATCAAGTCAAAGGAACTGCTAAAGACATCGCCGGTAAAATTCAGGAAGGCGCGGGAAAAGTAGTCGGGAGTAAAAAACAACAAGCTAAAGGTATCAGCAAACAAGTTTCTGGCAAAGCCGAGAAAAGCTTTGGCGACGCAAAAAAAGCCATGAAGGATACCAATAACCATTCCTAAGCTTGACTGTACTGAAAAATGGCCGCTATGTGCGGCCATTTTTGTCACAGTTTTAGCTATTTCCGGGACTGACATAAACATTATTTTTAACATCCGAGGAGCATATGGGTAGCACGCTCAAGCAGGATATTATCCAGGCACCGCCCAATGGGATTAAGCGCCTGAAGATCGTCATGCTGGAGTCACTCACCTCTTGGGTAGATCATCGCGCCTCCAGCAAAGGTGCGGCACTCGCTTTCTATACCTTGTTTTCCCTTACCCCTATTCTGATATTAGCCATCGCAATTGCGGGTTTTATTTTCGGCGTCGATGCGGCTCGTGGTGAGATCGTTGCTCAGGTGCAAGGAATGGTGGGACCAAATGGTGCAGAGGCGATACAGGCATTGCTGGCAGCAGCCCGTGACCCCACCTCGGGGCTGATAGCGACTATCGTAGCAAGTGTGCTGCTGGTAGTGGGGGCAACCAGTGTCTTCGCGGAGCTGAAGGGTAGCCTGGATGAATTGTGGGGTATCGGAAAGTCTCAGGACTCGGGCTTTATAGAACTTGTGAGAACCCGTTTACTGTCTTTCGGACTGGTGCTTGTTCTGGCTTTTCTGCTGCTGGTTTCCCTGGTCATCAGTGCCACTTTGACGTTGATTGAACAACGTGCGGATGGGGTATTAGGCATATCCGCCGCCTTTCTGACGACTATTTCTTCCCTCATTTCATTTGGTGTAATAGCCTGTATGTTTGCGGTCATTTACAAAACTTTGCCCGATGCACCGTTGACATGGCGAGACGTATGGATAGGTGCCGCATTTACGGCAGGATTATTCAGCTTGGGCAAATATGTGATTGGTTTATATCTGGGTAATAGTGGTGTCGCATCCAGCTTTGGTGCGGCGGGATCGCTGATTGCATTGCTACTTTGGGTGTATTACTCGGCACAGATTTTTTTTCTGGGCGCAGAATTTACGCGGCATTACGCACTATGGATGGGCAGCTTGCAAAATATTCCGGCAAGGTATGAAAAAGGTAGAGTTCATGACCGGCGAAAAACATCAGGTAGCAGTGCCACTACCATCTAAAAACGTTTTCGCGCTGCGAACCCACTCTCTAAATTTTTGCTGAATTATTTTTCAGCAAGTCACGTATTTCTCTTAGTAAAATTTCTTGCGCGGGAAGCACAGGAGGTGCCGCGGCAGCTTCAGCCTGCCTTCTCATCAAGTTGATGACTTTGACCAACATAAAAATAACCGCTGCAATAATAGTAAAATCCACCACTGTTTGAATAAATTTACCATAGCTGATTACCACAGCGGGCGCATTGACGCTCCCCTCTTGCAGGGTAATAGACAATTTTGAGAAATCTACCCCTCCGATGAGCACGCCAATGGGGGGCATAACGACATCAGTTACAAAAGAGGAAACAATTTTCCCAAATGCGGCGCCAATAATTACCCCAACGGCCATATCAACCACATTCCCCTTCATTGCAAACTCTTTGAATTCCTGCATGACGCTCATAATTTTCTCCGTTGACCTTGAAAGTTAAAGAAGGTTAATAAAATTACAAGTATCCTATCACGAGCTTGGGGAACCATAACCGATAGGTTGCTTGCCATACAGACTTGAACGTATAAATAAGGCAATATTAGAATTATTATGTTAGTGACCTTTACCACAAGCTCCTATGCCGACATCACCATGTTTGGGGATGTTGCGCTTGCCATGCTTAAAATGATGGGGCACAGTCCCACTGTGCCGGGTGCTATTCTGGCGGCAGATGTTCCAGAAGCACTTCGCCGCTTGTCAGCCGCTCTCAATGCAGAAAAAATTTCTACGCCGGTCACCAATAAGGATGCAGATGAACCTGTTGTGAGCATGGCTATTCGGGGATTACCACTTATTAATTTACTGACTGCCGCAGCAAAATCAGGTAACGACGTAATGTGGAAATAGATTTACAAGGGAATCCTTTTAGGGGTGCCCTTTATTGGCTGACAGCCTGCATCCCGGGCTGATATACCTTAACGTTGTTGCGTCCCCCTTGCTTGGCGTGATACATCGCGATATCAGCACTTTTAATCAGCAACTTTTCGTTGCGGCCATGTTCGGGGTAGACGGCAATGCCGATACTCGAGGAGATTTGCAGCGTGTGTCCCGCCAGTTCAAAAGGCTGATTAAGGGCATAAAGTATTTTCTCGCCGACCTTGCGAGCATTCGGTTTCGTTTCGATGGTGGGTAACAATATGACGAATTCGTCCCCCCCTATCCGCGCGGCGGTATCCGACTCACGCAGGCAACTCTGAATGCGCACAGCCACTTCTTTCAGCAATAGGTCACCAACGCCGTGACCGTATGTGTCATTCACCGGTTTGAATTTATCCAGGTCAATGAACATCACCGCCAACCGAAGTTTATTCCGCTGTGCTGAAATGATCGCTTGTTGTAAACGGTCATTGAATAACGCACGGTTGGGGAGGTGGGTGAGCGCATCGTATTGCGCCATGTGTTGCATGTGTTCCTCTATGTCCTTGCGTTCGGTGATGTCGGTGGAGATGCCGCACAAAGCGTAAATGCTGCCATCTTCATGTCGTAATGGCAGCTTGACCGTCAGGAAAACCTCGGCTACCCCGGTGAGGATATTCAGATTGGTTTCTTCAGTGTGCAACGTCTCCCCTTTTTCCAGGACACGAAGATCGTCCTGGCGTATATGGGCAGCGGCTTCGGCATCGAAAAATTTGGTGTCGTCATAGCCCACGATCTCAGCCATCGGGGCATCGAAGCGCTCACGTAATAGGCGGTTGGCAAACAGATAGCGGCTTTGGGTGTCTTTTGTATAGATGTAGACCGTAACGTTTTCCAGAATATCAGAGAGCAATTTCTGGCTCTCTTTGAAGCCCTGGTCGGCACGAATGCGTCCCAGCGCGATTGCAGTCAAATTGGCGGCTTGCTCAATCAGTCGGATTTCCTCATCAGTCGGGTGGTGCATTTGATGATGATAAATGGCGAATGTACCGAGCACTTTTCCGGAAACTGAACGAACAGGTTCCGACCAGCACGCGCCCAGTCCCGCCCTGGCGGTGAGTTCTTGATAGGCTGCCCAGTAAGGATGAGTGTGGACATCTTCTACAATGGTGCGTTGGCCGGTAAAGGCGGCGGTGCCACAAGAACCAACCCCGATGCCGATCTCGATGCCATTGATTGCGGCGTTGTAAAAATCCGGCAGACTGGGTGCTGCGCCCGTCACGAGATGCTTGTCTTCATTGTCCAGCAGCAGAATGCTGCAAAGCATGGACGGTTGCTCCTGCTCC
>JANYHX010000086.1 GCA_025362155.1 Gallionella sp.
TGAGCAACAGTCCTCGTCCATTGGCGTTGCCGCTGGTTGCTTGTACCCACTTCAATCCGATTGCGACTCTTGGCTCGCCATTGGCAAATGCGATGGATCGGTTCAGCCATTTCGCGGTGGCCTCTGCCTTATCTGCCTGGCAGGACAGCGGACTCGCCAAACACTGCAATAGAGATGATTACGGTGTAAGTTGGGGAACCGGTTCAGGCGGTTCGCTGACCATTGAGCGCGGTTACCAAACGCTTTATTTCGAGAATAAAGAGAAGGTCTCTCCCTTGTCGGTCATTCTGGCCATGAACAATTCAGCGGCGTCGCATATCGCGATGCAGTTGGGATTGGGCGGCCCATGTAACACCAGTACCGTGGCGTGTGCTTCTTCGGCTGTGGCGATCGGCGAAGCGTTTCGGCGAATACGCGAAGGCTCGGCCAATCTCATGTTGGTGGGAGGTTCCGAAGCGCCCTTATCCTACGGCGTTATTCGGGCATGGCAAGCCATGCGGGTTTTATCGGAAGGAGATGAGATCACCGCTTATCGTGCCAGCCGCCCATTTTCCGCCAACCGCGCCGGACTCACTCTTGCCGAAGGTGGCGCCGCCTTAGTGATTGAAGATTGGGAACATGCTCACGCGCGTGGCGCGCGAATTTATGCAGAGATAGTCGGCTATGGCAGTACCTGCGATCATACCCATATCGCCCGACCAGACAGCGCCGGGCAGGTTCGTGCGATTGCGGCAGCATTGGAAGACGGCGGATTACACCCACATGAAATAGACTATGTGAATGCCCACGGCACAGCGACAGTCGAGGGAGATGCCATCGAGATTCAGTCCATAAAAACTGTTTTTGGCGAGCACGCCCGCAAATTGGCGGTGAGCTCTACGAAATCCATGCATGGCCATTCGCTGGGTGCAGCCAGTGCGATAGAAGCATTGATAACCACGCTTGCTCTCTATCATCAGTCTATCCCGCCCACGGCTAATGTGACCGAAATCGGCGCTGACTGTGCAGGCGTGGATCATGTCATGAACAAGGGCAGAAGCAATATGCCGGTGCGGACGGCATTGGCCAACTCCTTCGCTTTTGGCGGCAGCAATGCCGTGCTGGCGTTTCGCTCTGTTGCAGCGTAAGGCGACGACCTCCTGGGATTTAGCCCTACCTACAACAATAAACTGGCACATCCGGTGTTGTCGATACCACGACCATGTGCTTAAAAAACTGCTTTCCTTGAACGTATCCTGCGTAACGTGATAAGAAATTGCATTCTTTTATACATTTTTACGCTGACATGTTAAAATACTCTCGATTTTTTATCACGTTTTTTGGTCACGCTGTTTACAGGAGTGGACATGATCGAACTGGAAATTCCCAGCCCTGCCAGCCTGGAAGTGAAGGCAGTCTGGCGGGGCTTGGCCGAAGCGCACCGCCATTTAGCGGAGCTGAAGGGTCTGTGCGAGTCGTTGCCTAACCGCGCCATTTTGCTGGATACGCTTGCCATTCAAGAGGCGAAAGACAGTTCTGAAATAGAGAACATCATTACTACGCATGATGAACTGTACGCTTACGACCAAAGCAGCTCGGCCTCGCCTGCGGCCAAAGAGGTGCAAAACTACATCGCTGCCTTGAAGGTGGGATTTACCGACGTGGTGAATTCCGGCTTGATTCGCATGAGTACGATTTTGCGGGTGCAGGAGCAGGTCGAGCAGAGCAATGCCGGTTTCAGAAAAATGTCCGGGACGGTGCTAAAAAATCAGGCGACCGGAGCGGTTGTATATGAGCCACCCCAAGATGCCGCCCTGATAGAAAAGCTGATGACGGATCTGGTGAATTTTATTCATGCCGAAGATGAGATTGACCCCTTGCTGCGGATGGCGATTGCGCATCACCAGTTCGAGAGCATCCATCCGTTTTATGATGGCAATGGCCGTACCGGGCGCATTTTGAATTTGCTGATGCTGCAACGCGAGGGATTGATGAATCTGCCCGTGTTGTATTTAAGCCGGTATATCACCGCGACCAAGGATCAGTATTACCGGTTGCTACAGTCAACGCGAGAAACCCATGACTGGGTAGATTGGTGCGTTTACATCGTGAAGGGGGTGGCGATCACTGCCAAGAGCGAAATCATGCTGATCAAAAATTTGCGCGAGCTGATGCAGGCAACCAAACAGCGGCTGCGTAAGGAGCTACCCAAAATGTACAGTCAGGAATTGCTGAATAATTTGTTCCGTTATCCCTATACAAAGATTGAATTTATCGAAAAGGACTTGGGGGTTTCGCGGATTACAGCTGCAAAGCATCTGGATACGCTGGCAAAAAATGGCTTTGTAGAAAAGAAGAAAATCGGCCGCACGAATTTTTACATCAACCGTTCCTTATTTAATCTTTTGACACAGATCAGCCTGAACGATCCATGAAGTTGAAACCCGTGGCGGGTCAATTCGCAATTTTGACTGCCCACACCGTTGGCTTCAAAGTATCAACAATGTTGACACATGCCACGTGCGCTTCTAAACTGCGCAATGGATTTATGGAGGAGTGCATCATGGAAGTTATCATAAAAAAATGGGGCAACAGCGCAGCAGTGCGTATTCCTGCGTCTATCATGGTCGCGGCGCATGTCGATTTGGATCAAGCTGTTGAGGTGCGCGAGGAGCAGGGCCGCATCGTTATCGAGCCGGTACGTCGCAAAGAATACAAGCTGGACGAACTGCTAGGCGGCATTACCGGCAAGAACCAACACAAACCAATCGATACGGGCGCGCCAGTCGGCAAGGAAGTCTGGTAATGGCACGCCGCTTTGTGCCTGATGCGGGCGATATTGTTTGGCTCGAATTCTCGCCGCAGGCCGGGCACGAACAAGCAGGACATCGTCCCGCATTGGTACTCAGCCCAGCTGCCTACAACAGCAAGACCGGCACCATGCTATGTTGCCCGATGACCACTCAAATCAAAGGCTATCCGTTCGAAGTCATCATTCATGCGGAAGGTATCAGCGGGGCAGCGCTGTCCGACCAAGTCAAAAACCTGGACTGGCGGGCGCGCAAAGCCACGCCAAAAGGCAAAGCGTCGGTTGAAGAACTGGACGAAGTGCGTGCCAAAATTGTTGCACTGCTTGGAATGCGGTAGATGCCTTCAGGCTCCTGAATGAGGCCAGACCAATAATGAAACCTGCCCTCGATTGCTCTTTCTGGCTAGCTGCCGCGATTCATGGCCCGTAGATTTGTTGACTGCGAGTTGATCCACTAACGCTATGGCAAACGACTACAAAAAAGACCTCCTAACCGCGATAGAGGGTCGCTTCGGGTCGATTACAAGATTGCCTGGGAGCCAATCTCTCATCAAGCTACAAAGTGGTGTCCGGGTCTATCTGCGCTACTCGAAGATACATGGCAAAGGGGTGGCGTTCTATGGTCTTCGCCAAGTTGATCTCAATGCCCTTGACGGGCATCACTCGTACCTTTGTTTCTTCACTGACCGAGAACCACCACTGTTCATCCCTTACAGCGATTTTGAGGCAGTAATTAGTCAATCTCCACTGGCCTCCGATGGTCAGTACAAGGTTCAGATCGCTTACAGTCCAAGCACGAAGGAACTGTACCTGCCGAGAGTAGGGCATTTCAATGTTGACGCTTTTGGCGGTCTTGATGCTCTGCCCTCTGTGGAGGATCGGGACTCGAATGCCATCGTGCAAAATCTCAGCCACTGGCAAGCGCAAACACTGCTCGGCGGCATCGGTTCATTGAAGGGTTACGGCGTGTATGTTCCACCGAACAATGTTGAACTGCTGGACTTGGGGGCTGGTGCGACCATTTCAGCCAATCAGCACGCTTCCAGCTTACGTCAAAGAACGAACGCGATTTGCGTCCGAAATCGATGTGATCTGGGTGGATCACCAACACGATGTCATTGCTGCCGCCTTCGAGGTCGAGCATTCAACGTCTGTCTATTCAGGCTTGCTGAGATTCAATGACGTGCTGCTAACGTGTCAGGGAGTGAGCCGCTTTTTCGTCGTGTCGAATGAATCGCGGCGCGACTTGTTTGCACGTCAGCTTCAGCGTCCAACTTTTCAACGCAGCGGCCTCAGCGAGCTTGCGAGTTTTCTGGATTACTCGAATGTATTCGATTGGCACCGTCGTCTCTCAAATGCTGCGTAGTCCAGTTAACAGGGTGAGTAATGTCGGAAAAATTGACACTTCCAGCGGCGGTTACGTTCTCCGTTTCCGGAGCGTGCTACCACCGCGCAGGCGCATGAACTTTTGCTCGATTGAAGGAAAAATCTTCTGGTTTTGACATTCTCTCGGTAGTTGGTGCAACGGACTCCAGAAAGCTACTGATTGAAGTAAAAACCACTTCTGGGACAATTGGACATGGCTCATTTTATATCTCCCGCAATGAGTGGGAAACCGGGATAACGTCTGATGTCTACAGCTTCCACTTGTGGGCCATTGGAGATAAGAAACTATCTCTCGCCGTTTTGGATAAGGCAGATGTCGCACCTCATATACCCACCAATCAAGGTGAGGGGAGTTGGAATATTGTGGAGATTCCGTTCGCGGCTTTTGAATCTGTATTTGCCACTCAGACAAACTTGTAAAAGAGAAACATGAACAAATAAGTTGTCTCGACTGGAATTGTATTTATATCTTGGCGATCCCTCGCCCCATCAGTACCGCAGAGAACAACAAGCTTAGGAAAGCACCAATGGCCACCGTCTCACCGATCGCAGTCAGCAACGGTACGCTGGAAAATGCCAGCATGCCGAATGCGATAATGGTTGAGATGTTCGCGACCAGTAGCGACAGCATGGTGCGCCCGCAGCTTTCGTCCTGTTGCTCAGAATGGCTTTCGCGGTCGAAGAACAGTGAGTAGTTTGATCCTACCGCAACCGCTAACAGCAAACCGATCAGGTGGAAGATCAGCAGCTTTTGACCGCTCGCCAGCACAATGGCGGTAGTAATGATGACCGCAGCAGCCAAGGGCAGCAGCACCATAGTCACGCGGTGCAGCGAGCGCAGATTGATGAACAGCAACAGCACAATTGCAAACGCGCCGTAAGCGGACAATTTAATCGCTTCGTGCACATAGGTCTGGTAGAGCGCATCACTTTCCTGTTGCAAATCCAGTAACACGATCTGCCCATCTGGTTTGATAAGTGCCTGTTGGATCGGCATTACATCGGTCACGTCATGCAGTGGCAGAATGGCTATCCACCCGTCGCTGCGCTGTGCCAATAAACTTTCAGTTTGTAGCCCGAGGTTGGTGCCGTGCAAATTGCCGGCTGTGAGCGGTGGGTGGTTACGCGCTGCGGCGACATCATTAAGGAATGGCTCAAAGAGATTCGCGCGGAACGGCAGGCCTATGAGTGCCTGACGCAGGTTGGCTTGCAGTTTTTCCGGCTCGGGAAGTGCAGACAGGCGAGCAAGCTGGATTTTTTGACTGGGCAAATAACGGGCAGGTGTATCGTAACCTGCCAGCATATGGCTGTCCTTCAGTGCATCCAATTGCGCACCTACTGCCTCACTGCGTTCCAGCGCATCTTCCCGGTCTTTGCCGCGGACGATCAGCATGTAATGCACATCCGGCGCGCCGATATCGCTTCGTAACGATTCGTCGATACGCCGGTCATCTTCCATCAACGGGCTAAGACTTGAAAGGCTGTCGCTCCACACCGGCCCGCGGTGCAGAGTGATGAAAAGTGTTGCCACCAGTACCGCAATCCATACCATCGGACGCAGTCGCGGAGCTTGTCGTATCAGCCGCATCACCCAGGCTGACAGATGTGTGGGCGTATGGCTTGCAAAATTATTGGGTACCAGGCTGGGCAGCACCCAGCGGGTGACCAGCACAGCAACAATCAGCCCGACTACCGAGAACAACCCCAGCTGTGCGAAGCCCGGAAAATTGGCCAGAAACATCGGACTGAAACCACACACACTGGTCATGACGCCCAGCCTGAGCGTGGGCCAGATTTTGTCGAGCGCCGTGCCCGGCGGTTTCCCGGGTGCGAGGCGGGTGAAGAAAAAAATCGCGTAGTCCACCGCTTCGCCTATGAGCGTGATACCAAATCCCAGCGTGATGCCATACACCATGCCGTAACCGACGCTCACTGCCGCAATGCCGGCCAAGGTCCCGCTGACCACAGGCAGCAATGACAACGCGAGCACCCGCCATGAGCGAAACACTAGCAACAGCAAGATGCTCACAAGTATGGCAGTGATGATGGAGAAATTGAATGCGACACCTTTGATATGGTCGCGCGCATGCACGGAAAATACGCCAGGGCCGCTTAACACCAGATGCAAGCCAGAAGATTCTGTGCCGCGCGTTGCTTCTGCAAAGTGGCTATGGATCAGCTCCATTAACTGTTGCTGAGCATCGATATCAAAGCCGGGAGCTTTGGTTTGTGCGAGCAATAGTGCGCGCTTGCCGTCGCGCGATACCCATACTCCTTCGTGTGATGAGGGCTGGTTCTGCCCGGAAAATCCGTCGAGCAGATGCAACATCTCGCCGCTGGGGTCGCGCGGTATAACGCGCTTGAGCATGATCCCAGCGGGAGAACCCAGCAATTGCAAGGAGTTTTCCAGCGCCGTATGCAGGCCAGCGGGAGTGAAATGTTCAGGTGTAACTGCAGAGCTCAACAGGTAGCGATTTTCCAGCAGAAAAGCCTGATCCTTGGCAAGGCTGCTTTCATCGCCATTGTTGACCAGCGAAAATCCCGATTCATTGCGCAGCCGTTGAGCGAGTTGCTTGCTGGCTTCAGATAGGGCATCCGGCGTACCGCCCTCAATACCGATCAGGATTAGCCGGGAAAAAACGCCATCACGTAATTGTTCACTGAGTAACTGTTGTGCCGGGGTAGGCGTACGCGGCAAAAATGCGCTGAGATCGGCGCCGATTTGTACTCGGCTGACAACCAAGATGCACAGTGCAAGAAAAACAAGCCAGATTGAAACAGGCCAATGTCGACTAAAACCGGACCGACCAGAACGATTCACGAATCGTCCTTGCTGATGTTCATTACCGAGTAATCACCGCCCGCTTCCCGAGTCTCTATGGTGTTGATTTGCTCAAGGCTGCCGCTGATGCGAATTTCGCTGATCAGGTTTTTTGTCTGGGTATCAACGGGACGCAAAATCAGCAGCCACTGTTTGGAATGACCTTCCAGGGTCACGTGATAAAAGCGGTTGAGTGTGGTGATGTCTCCGGCCAGCGTGGAACGAAAACTTTCGACAAATGCCCATAGGGCCGGATAGTTCTGCAGGGACAGAGCGCGTTTCTGTGCCTCGCCGCTTTGCACAACCAAGGTATTTTGATCCAGCACCATACTTTCCGGTTGGGGGAGTAGCGTATATTTTTCCAGGTGTCCCGGGGCGATGTAGGTGAGTGTGCCCGAGTATTCCAGCGGCGTTTTCAATATGCTTATGAATTTGCGTTCGACAAATGTTGCTCTGGATTTTTTTACTTGCGCAAGGCCGTGCATGAGTTCGGTGAGGGTCCATGTCGTGGCATCTTTTTCTGATTCCTGTGCGTAAGTGGGTGTGGCTGCCCAGCCTGCAAAAAATAAAGTGGCGAGAAAAATCAATTTGCCCATGAATAATAAATTGACTGGACTTAATAAATTGACCGGACGTGAAAAATTAACCAGATGTGGCGAATTAACTGGGCGTGACAAGGTAAGACTATTTCCAGATTTCATAGAAATTAAACCAGTTGTAAGGGGACGCGCGACAGTAATGTTCTAGCCGCTTGGCAAATTGTCGTACCGATTGTTCAATGGCGACATCGCGTTCGGAGTGCGGCACATGTCGCAGATCGACCAAGCGCTCAAGATAAATATTATACCGATTGCCGCCCTGATATAAGCCAAACATCAAGATAATCGGGCGTTCCAGTATCGCGGCCAGACGAAATGGACCGGCAGGAAATTGTACTGATCCACCCAGAAATTCGCAGGAGATCATTTTCTCTCCGGATATGGTGCGATCCGCCAGTATGCCAATACATTCGCCCTGTTCCAACGCCTCGCGAACTTTGAGCATGGAGTCTATTTTCCCAAGCAGGATCACTGGTGGATTGCGCTGCGGATTAATGCTCTTGAGTACCGTGTTTAATTTTTGGGCATTGTCCTCATACATCACCATGCTGGTTCGCACCCGTCCATGATCGCGGCTGAGCGTATGCAGCACCTCGAAGCTGCCCATGTGAGCGCCGATCAGGAAGCAGCCGCGCCCATCGGATATGACTTCTCTGAATATTTCTTCGCCCTGCACCTGAACTTCGAACAAGGTGTTTTGTTCATTAAGTAAATAAACTCGATCCAGAATAGTCGATGCAAAGAAAAAATAATTCTGGAAAATATCGCGCAGAGTTGCGCGGCGTCCCAAGGCGCGATTCAAATAACCACGCGACGCAGCCCGTGCTTTGGCAGAAAAAGTCATGAAATATAAACAAATTGGCACAAGCAGGACGCGTGACCCGTGGCGTCCCAGGGTGAATGCCAGCCAGACGATAAAGCGGATGACAAATACATGGCCGCGCTCCGGGCGCGTGATCCATTCTTGTTTCACGGACGCAAACTTTCGGGAGCTTGGCAACTGGCAATTCCCGACATGACCTTGCTATCTGACACGCTACCTTCGAAGCGGATCTCGCCGTTAGCTGTTTGCGTATAGTCGATGTGTACGGTATCGCCCGGCCGTACTGGCTGTGGAAACTTGGCGGATTTTATTCGCCACACCCCATTTGCGATATCCAGATCGGTTGCAATGCAGGCCAGCACTTCATCCAGCAATAGCGCACCTGGAATAATAGGATTGCCCGGAAAATGTCCTGCGCCGCAAGGATGATTTACGGCAAATTTCATCATCAGCGCGGCCATTTTCTCAACCTCGTTTGCATTGCTGTAACAGTTTATCCAGGCTGGTGCGCGGCAATTTTCCGGTTGAGTTGCGCGGTAAGGTAGCCACTTTGTGTATTGGTCTGGGCAAAAATACCGGGTCGACACGCAGGCGCAATGCCTTCAATATTTCCCGGGCGTCCAGTTCGGGCGCAACAACAAATGCGGCCAGGCGGGCAGTATTGCCTTGTTGCTCATCGGGCATGAAAAATACCCCATCGTGCACGCCATCAATTGTAGTGAGATGATGATTCAGGCTGGCGAGAGAAGTGCGTTTTCCTGCAATATTGATCAGATCGGCAGTCCGTCCGTGCAGCAGGAAAGTGGTGTCGCTGAGTAGCTCAGTGATGTCGCCCAACGGAAGCTCATCAACGATATGACCACCCGATACATAAGTGGTTCCATCTTTTTGATGCAACGATAAGCCGTCAAAAGTGCGCCATTCGTCGCTCACCGCAGTTTCCCGGCTGGCGATCTGACCCGCTTCAGTGAAGCCATATATTTCCTGTAACGGCGCACCAAAGCGCACTATGGCTTGCAACGCCAGCTCGCGAGACAAAGGTGCGGTGGCACAGACGATCAGTTCGAGTGCCGGCAAATCCGTGTTGCTGGTAAGCAAGGCGCGCAGATGCACCGGCGTGGTGATGAGCGCGCGCGGACCCCGAATCTCATTCAATGAAGCACCGATGTCCGCCGGAAAAAAGGGTTTGGCGGCGTGCAGTATGACGCCGCCTTGCATTGCAATCAGGGCGGTAGATTCAAACCCGTACATGTGTTGCGGCGGTACCGTGCCCAGCAGCGTCAGATCGCCGCGATTGAGTATGCCGAGCCGGCTGGCCTCGGCGATAACGTCTTGTGATAGCGCGCCCCAGGTCTTTTCATGAGGCATCGGGTTGCCGGTAGAGCCTGAGGTAAATACCAGCGCAGCCACTTGCGCGGCTGGAATTTCTGGCATGGGAGCATGCAGCAGATTCACATCGGACAAATCAGGGTAGGACATGGTTTGCAGCGATCCGTGATCATGCGCAGCATCGCTTAGACAATACAAATCTGCATACTGCTGAGCGAGCCTATTGACCAGGTCTGAAGTGTGGCTGGGCGGCAGCAAGCTGATTTGGCTGCGCAGCATGGCTGCGGAAAAGCCGACCATGAAACGATAGCGATCATTACATAAGTTGAGCACATAGGAACGTGCAGGCAATCGCTCCGCAAGCGCGATGACGTCCGTCAAAAAACGTTGTGCAGAAATAGTTTTTCCGCGTTGCCACGCAAACACAGATTCCGGTTGGTGAAACTTCAGCAGCGGGATGGATTGCATGGTTTGCTGAGATTAAGGTGTTTTGGTGGTCTTGGCTGCTGACTTGTCACGTGAGAAAAATTGCAAACCAGAAAGGATAGAGCTTTGATGGTCGCGGTAACGCGATACGCGGTAAGAATATTCACAAACAAACATCAGGAGGATCAGCGGGGTGTTCAGGATATTGATAAACATGGACCAGGCGGCCACTGGAGCAAAAACATACAGCCCTATGGATACTACTATTTGCAGCAAAAAAAACAGGCTCCATGCGTAAGTGACGCAGCGGGTGTAAATTTCTAATTCTGCTTTCAGTGATCCGTGTACACGCCGTGCTATCGATGTGATCAACGGTTCACGTCCGTTTTTTAGCGTGCGCGCAAAAAACCACAGCAGAAATAAATTGGTCAACAGGTGTGGCAGGCCGAAGATGATAGCTGAAGGCAGGCCAAACATGCTTACCCATGCCAGGCTGAGTATCGTTATGGCTGCGGTTATCAGCAGCGCCAGGCGCAAACCCAGTTCAAGAGCGATGGCCACTCCTGTTGCGACAATAAAGGGAACGAAAATAAAGACTGCAGTGACAGGCGTAAGCTGACCGGAAAGAATTATTTTATGAATAAAGAATTGATAACCCAGGAAAGCGCAGGCGAATACAATCGCGCCAATTTTATTGCCATGAGACAACATTTATTTCGTCCGATTTTGTTGGATATGGTTAGCAAGGTTACGTAGCGAGGCGAATATTTTGGCGTTGTTCCCGTCATCTGAACGCAGTTGAACACCATATTGCTTGGTCACTACCAGAGAAATCTCCAGCACATCAATAGAGTCAATACCTAGACCCTCGTCACCATACAGCGGGGCAACAGGGTCAATTTCTGCGGGGCTGATATCCAGATTCAGCGCGCTAATGATGTGCTGGGCGAGTTCCTGTTCAAACCCGGATTGATCAATGTCGGTATTGGTGTTCATAATAAAAAGCTTGTGAATTCGCTTCCGAAGTAATGCTTCAATGTTGTCTGTCGTAGTGCCTCAGTGCTGCGGCAGGATACTTAATTTTCAGTAGAGTGTCCATGCATTGCTGGAAGCAAGTAGCTGGCAATTATCTGGCAACCATTACCCTCACCGGTCTTTCCCTATAGATAAAACCATTAAGCTTTTCTGGCGTGCAGACACGGTTGTTTATTGAGCGCATAAGGCTTTTGCGATACAATGAAATGGTTATCATTCATGCTGCAACGCCCCGTCAAGAACTTTCATCAGCCTAAGCCTTGGCTAGTTCATAATCACAGCAATTTATTGCATCACGGGATTTTGTGACTACTTCTGTTCGACCTAAGCGTGTTCTGGCAATCTGTTATTCACAAACTGGGCAGCTTGCCCGGATTGCCGAGCAGATTCTGGCTCCATTGCGGGAAAATCCTGGTGTCGATGTGCATTTGGAGATGCTCCGCCCTTTGCCCGCTTATCCCTTTCCGTGGTCATTTTTCCGGTTTTTCGATGCGTTCCCCGAGGCTGCACATTTAATTCCCCCGAAGCTTGAGCCGCTTGCGCTGACTGGAGAGGAAGATTTTGACCTGGTTATGCTGTTTTACCAGGTATGGTTCCTTGCCCCATCCTTGCCGGTGACGGCTTTTTTGCAGCATCCATTAGCGGCTCGATTATTAAATGATAAGCCGGTAGTCACGGTGATTGCTTGTCGCAACATGTGGCTAATGGCTCATGAGAAGATGAAAAACCTATTGGCCGGTTTAGGCGCACGCTTGATAGACAATGTTGTTCTCTCAGATCGCGGTAATGTGTTCGCCACATTTATTACTACGCCGCGCTGGTTTTTGACCGGCAAGCAAGCAGGATTTTTGGGGTGTCCTCCGGCGGGGATTGCAGCGGATGAGATTTTGCGCGCGCGACGTTTTGGATTGGCTATCCAAACGGCACTGGTTGCCGATGCCGAAAAAAAGAATGCTCCTTTGCTGACTGGTCTCCAGGCTGTCGAGGCCAACCCAAAACTATATTTCAGTGAGAAAGCGGGTACCCGCAGCTTCTATTTGTGGGGTAAGTTGTTGTGCGCAGCGGGCGAACCCGGTCAGTGGAGACGCAAGCCGATAATATTTTTCTATGTGATTTTCCTGGTGCTGTTGATCGTGACCGTGGTACCCGTTAGTTTGGCATTGCAAACATTGATACGCCCACTGCTGCGGGAGCAACTCGCTCGAATGAAACATGATTTTGAACTCCCTTCGGGATCAGGAGCCGAGCGCATGTCGAATTATGTTGTCTGAAGTCTTTATCAATCAAACGGCCTCATGCCTGCCTTTTGACCCCGTTAATAATGACGAGATTGAGATCGTTTTGGGCATGGTGGCCGGCAAGCCATCGCGCGCGCGACGCGTAATTTTACGCAGTAACGGCATACGTTCACGGCACTACGCCATTGATCGAGCAACCGGACGGGTCGCTATGACCAATGCACAACTCACAGCACAGGCGGTTAATGCGTTGGGTGAAATTGGCGAGGTGGAGTTGCTGGCATGCGGCACCTCCTCGCCGGATCAGTTGTTGCCCAATCATGCGGTAATGGTGCATGGCGAATTGAAGTGGCCAAGGTTGCAGGTGGTTTCGTTTGCCGGGATATGCCTTTCAGGTACGGCGGCTCTCAAGCATGCATGGTTGGCAATAAGGGCGGGCGATGTGCAACGCGCAGTGGCCACGGGTTCGGAACTGGCATCCGCCTCATTGAATGCTGCACACTATGAGGCCGAGATCGAACATAAGCTTAAGGAGCTGGAAGTTCGACCGGAAATTGCCTTTGAAAAAGATTTTTTACGCTGGATGCTTTCCGACGGTGCAGGAGCATTATTGCTGGAGAATCAGCCGCGCGGTACGCTGTCCTTGCGGATCGATTGGATCGAGCTTTCCTCTGCGGCTAACGAATTGGCGGCTTGCATGTACCATGGCGCCGAAAAAAATGAAGATGGTTCACTGCTTGGGTGGCAAAGGCTGGATGCTGCGCAGTGGGGCGAGAAATCCATTTTTTCGCTCAAGCAGGATGTTCGTTTGTTGAACGAAAACATTGTCAGAGCCACTTTGGCTGAGCCGCTTGCCGCTGTGATGGAAAAAAGAAAATTGCGCACCGAGGACATTGATTGGTTTTTGCCGCATATGTCCTCGCAGTTTTTTGCCGAGCCTATCGCCCAATGTCTCGCCGAAATTGGTTTGCCTATTCCGCGCGAACGCTGGTTTTCCAATCTTGCCAGCAAAGGCAATACCGGGTCGGCCGCCCCCTTCATTATGCTGGACGAACTTTTTCATTCTGGCCGTATAAAAAAGGGGCAAAAGCTGTTGATGTTTGTTCCGGAAAGCGGGCGGTTTTCCAGTGGCTTCGTCTATCTGGAGGCGGTGTAAATGGATATGAATAATGTCCCGCAAGAGGGTAATAAAACCTTGGGAGGGCACAAAAAAGCGGTCTATGCCAAGGATGCGGATGGTCACATCGTGGCGGTCGCCTCCAAAGGTTGGGAAGTTGAAGAGATCGTTACCAGCCAGGCGGTAGCAGAGATGATGGCTCTGACGGAAACTGCGCGGCAGAATGTATTAAACGGATTGTCTGCACCGCTGGAATATTGGATGTACGCCCGCCGCATGGATTTGCTGTTGCTTGCCCAAACCACAGGGCTGTGGCGTTGGCGTATCCGTCGTCATTGTCGCCCGGCGATATTCGCGCGATTGCCATATGGTCTACTCGCTCGATATGCCGAAGCACTGGGGCTGACCCTCCAGGAATTGCAGCATCTCCCATGACCTTTGCGCATCATCGCCATGCTGCTCATTGTGAAAGTGGCGTGATATCGAATTTGATCAGCCATCACGGCATGCCGGTTTCAGAGGCCATGGCATTTGGTTTGTCGGCAGCCTTGTCATTTGCCTATTTGCCTTTTATCAAGCTGTCCGGCTTGCCGCTTATTGCTTATCGTCAGCCACCCAGAGCTATTATTAAGGGTTTGGCTAAAGCACTAGCTGCTGAATTCCGCTTTGAGACTTTTCGTACCCCTGCAGCGGGCCAGGCTCGCCTGGATGAGTTGCTGACACAAGGCCAGGTGGTGGGTTTGCAAACCTCGGTGTACTGGTTACCCTATTTTCCGGAGGACATGCGCTTTCATTTTAATGCGCACAATCTTTTGGTGTACGGTAAAGAGGGTGATGATTATTTGATCAGCGACCCGGTTGCCGAGCACCCCGTACGCTGCAATGCCGAAGCTTTGTCTCGTGCCCGTTTTTCCAAAGGGTTGCTTGCTCCCAAGGGCTTGTTGTATACCATGGTGAAGTTGGGGCCATCAATCATAACGCCATATGCAGCGCGTAAAGCAATTTTAAAAACTTGCCGTATCATGCGAGCGCCGATACCGATCATCGGTGTGCGCGGCATCAAAATGCTGGCCAACAAGGTGGCCCAGCTTGATCCGACAGCGCGCAGGAGTTCTTTGTTCGTGGGGCATATTATTCGTATGCAGGAAGAGATCGGAACGGGTGGAGCAGGATTTCGTTTTCTATACGCGGCCTTTTTGCAGGAGGCTGCCGAGCTATCCGGAATGGCCGTGTTGACAGGATTTTCTGAGCGGCTTATGGTCATCGGTGATGGCTGGCGGGAGTTTGCGCTGACGACCGCGCGTATGGTCAAGGGGCGCGATGCGATGAGTCCAACAAAATTGGCCGGCATGCTGCGCAACCTCGCTGAGCAGGAGGAGGTTTTTTTTCGTGAATTAAAGATGGCAATGACTTGATGCTGCAAATCAGGAATCTTTCCTATTGTTATCCACACACAGAGAAGCCCGCGTTGACGGACGTATCGTTCAACGCCGAGCGCGGTCAGATTCTTGGTCTATTAGGCCCGAACGGTGCGGGCAAATCCACGCTCATATCGCATCTCTCCGGAATATTGCAGATCCAGCAGGGAGACATATCCATAGATGGTTTGCCGCTCGCCGTCGTGCGGCGCAATTCGCCAACCCGCATCGCGGTTGCCCCCCAGGAATTTGCGTTCTATCCCATGCTCACGGTAACCGAGAATTTGGAATGTTTTGCGGCAGCAGGGGGACTTGGGGGTGGCAGCAAGCGCCAGCGTATTGAAGAATGTCTGGCCTTCTCTCAATTAGAGCGTTTTGCACAGGTCCGCGCCGAAAGGCTTTCCGGCGGATTAAAACGCCGCTTGAATCTGGCCATTGCCTTGTTGCCGGAACCCGAACTCATTCTCCTGGACGAGCCTACTGTCGGTGTTGATCCGCAATCTCGGGCATTCCTGTTGGACGCCGTTAAAACTCTGGCTAACAATGGCGCAGCGGTGATTTACACCTCCCATTACATGGAAGAAATCGAAGCAATTGCTCATCGCGTGGTAATTATCGACGATGGCAAAGTGCTGCGCGGTGGAACCCTGAATGAATTGCTGAATGACAGCGTTGCGCATGTGCGGCTGGCGGTGGATGGTGTAATTGCAACGCAATTAAGCGCGCTGCTCGGGCGTTTTGGTACAGTCGAGTCCATTGGCGAGGAATGGCGCGTGATGCTCGCTCCTGGTCAGACACCTGCCGCGCTGCTGGCTGCTGTGGAAGAAACTGGCGGACGGTTGCGTCACGCTGAATTCGGGCACGATAACCTGGAGTATCTGTTCATGACTCTTACGCGTCGATCTCTGAGGGATTGATCTTGTTGTACGCACTCATAAAAAAAGAGTTGTTGGCCTTGACCCGCGATGTGCATGGGTTGGCCGCACTATTCTTGATGCCTGTGCTGTTCATTATTATCATGTCGCTTGCACTGAAGGACGTGTACAGTCCGGCCAGCAAAACTTTGCCCTATGTTGTAGATAACCGGGATAGCGGTCAATTGGCACTCTCGCTGCTTGCCGAATGGGAAAAACGCCACGACAAGCCCCAAACAAATATCCCCGATTGGTCTGATGCGGTAAAAAATGGCAAGCTCAGTTATGCCTTGGTAATTGAAAAAGATTTTTCCAAGGCTCTCTCTGCAGAAAGATTGACGGGTGAAATTCAGGTTAGATTGATTACCGACCCCGGCCTGGATGGCAGCGCATTTGCTGCAAACAAAGCCGAGCTCAATATGATTGCGAGTGAGTTGCGTGCCCAGGCATTGCTGACTTCGTCCCGGACTGCTCAATTGCCGCCACGCGCGTATCGCCAAGCCCCTGATTTACCGCTTACCGTTTCTGCAACTGCACTGGTTGGCAGCGAGCGATTGGCGGCAGGCTCCCGTCCCACCGCTGTGCAGCAAAACGTGCCCGCCTGGCTGGTTTTTGGTATGTTCTTTGTAGTGGCTTCACTGGCCAATCTGTTCCTTCAGGAACGGCAATGCGGAGCCCTGGCAAGGCTTGCAAGTCTGGGTGTGCCCATCAGCATGATGATCTGGTCCAA
>JANYHX010000106.1 GCA_025362155.1 Gallionella sp.
GGGAAGAAGATATGCAAACGTGGCAGCTTCTCCGTTCGCCCTGACCCTTCGACATGCTCAGGACTGAAGGCATTTGTCGAAGGGTATAAAGAGGGGGCTTCGACAAGCTCAGCCCGAACGGCCTTTTTTGAGTTTCCCAACAACTTACCCTGCTCGCGTAGTGCAGCCTCCAGCAGCGGCTGAAATCGTCGCGTAAAAGTAGCCAGCAATTTGCCGTCATTGGTGTCCGGCACCTCCAGCCACAACGTGCCAAATGTACCGGGCAGGGCTGCGATTGCAGTCAAAATGGGTGTCAGGCGGTCACGCTCGGAAAGTGTCGCGATGCTGTGATGCAAGCGGATCAGCTGGCGCGTGAATATGAGCCCACGATAATTCAATGTCTGATCGTTGATGGCGACAACTATATAGCTGCTGTCGCCGACGATGACGGGTTGCTCGGTGCCAATGATGGGCTTTTGTTGCTTCGCCTGACGCAGCGCTTCCTGCGCGCAATCCTGCTCGAAGCCGGGGCGGCAATACAGCAGCCACTGGGAATGCGGAATTTTTTTAGTTTCGGCATAACGCGGCTGTGGCGCATTGGTTTGTACGGAAACCCCAACTGATTTTGTGTGAGGAGGCATTTTCATATGAGTATTGTGGCACAGGTTGGGAGCCGGGCTCGAAGGTGGTAATATTCCAGCCTTTATTTTTGGCATCAATGTAATGGGCAAGCGTTACGATTTGATCGTGTTCGATTGGGACGGCACGGTGATGGATTCGACAGCGGTGATTTCGGGTTCGATACAGGCGGCGTGCCGTGATCTGGGACTGACTGTTCCCGATGATGAAACCGCACGGCACGTGATCGGCCTGGGTCTGAATCAGGCGTTACGTTATGCCGTACCTGATATGCCGGAGTCGATGTGCCCCGATTTGGTAGAGCGCTACCGCCATCATTTTCTGGCGCAGGATCAGGCGATTCCATTGTTCGAGGGCGCGCGCGAAACGATAGCGGAATTGCACCATGCCGGTTACCACCTGGGTGTAGCAACCGGCAAGAGCCACGCGGGATTGAACAGGGCAATGGAAGCCACCGGCATGAAAAAATATTTTCATGCGACGCGCACCGCAGACCTGTCTCTTTCCAAGCCCGACCCGGCCATGTTGTTCGAGCTGATGGAAGAACTAGGTACCAGCGCAGGACGCACCTTGATGGTAGGCGATACTACGCACGATGTGCAGATGGCGCACAATGCCAAGGTGGATGTGGTAGCGATGGGGCACGGCGCGCACCCGTCTGTGCAATTACAGGAACTGAAGCCACTGGCGCTGCTGGGTAATTTTACTGAATTGCGTGTATGGTTCAGAGCGCATGCTTAAAGCTGTGAAAGGTGAAGATAAAACTGTGAAACGTGAAATGTGGATCGAAGAAGCTGTTCTACGTTTCACTTTTCACCAAAAGTCTTATTTAAGGAGCCAAGATGTCCGATCAAAATAATAATTGGGAACGCGCTGTGCTGGAGAAGCTGGCGTTATCTGCGTTGCAGGAGCAACGGCGGACGCGGCACTGGGGAATTTTATTCAAGACACTGACCTTGGGATTCATGTTTTTTGTGCTGTTCCTTATTATGGGTTGGCTGGGAAAAAATGAGGTTGCGCTGAGCGCAGGAAAACACACTGCGCTGGTGGAGATGCAGGGCGTTATTTCTGCTGAAAGTGCGGCGAGCGCCGATGTTTTGATTCCCAGTTTGCAGGATGCATTCAAGGACAAAAATACACAGGGCGTGATTCTGCGTATCAACAGCCCCGGCGGCAGCCCGGTGCAGGCGGGACAAATCAATGACGAAATTCGCCGCCTGCGTGCGCAATATCCGAATATCCCGTTGTATGTGGTAGTCGATGACATTTGCGCCTCCGGCGGTTATTACGTGGCAGCGGCGGCGGACAAGATATTTGTGGACAAGGCCAGCCTGATTGGTTCTATCGGCGTGCTGATGGACGGCTTCGGTTTCACCGGAACCATGGAAAAGCTAGGTGTTGAACGTCGTCTGATCACAGCCGGAGCGAACAAGGGTTTCCTTGATCCATTTTCTCCGCTCAATGCCACCCAGAAGGATTATGCCAAACAAATGCTCGCGGAAATCCATCAGCAGTTCATTGATGTGGTGAGGAAGGGACGCGGCAAACGTCTCAAGGAAACCCCTGACACATTCAGCGGCCTGGTATGGAACGGCCAGCGCGGCGTCGAGATGGGTTTGGCGGATGGGTTTGGTAGCGTGGAATCGGTTGCGCGCGATGTTATCAAGGCCGAGAACATCGTGGATTACACCACCAAAGAAAATTTTGCTGACCGTCTGGCAAAACGCCTCGGTGTGGGTGCGATGAGCGCGTTGGGTTTCTCCGCACACTCTAATGGGGTGAGCTTGCGTTGATGGGCGTTGCTCTGGCAGCGCTCTGATCGACGCGCGCCCGGCCTTCTAAAATTCCCGCCTGAAGAACACCAGTGGAAAATTGGACAAGAACAATGAAACTGCGCTCCTCACCTACGCGGCTTTTACAACTTGCACCTGTGGCCTCGGTATTGGCAAGCGCGGTAATCGCTGTTTTATTCTACCTTCAGACACTGCACTACCCGTTTATTTCCGACGACTCAGGCTACGTCACCGAGAACACTAAATTGGCGGGGTTGCACCTGACCGAGCTGTGGCGGCTCTTTACCGAGCCGTATAACGATTTCTCAGAATTTTTGCCGATGCGTGATCTGTCCTACTGGATCGACATCACGCTGTTCGGATTGAACCCTGCCGCATTTCGGGTGCATAGCATTATTTTGTATCTGCTATGCCTGCTACTGGTCTATGCCACGACACTGGGCTTGTGGCGATATTTTCGCCCCACGGAGGCCGCCAGCGCATCATGGGCAGCAGCAGCGGTCACCATATTATTCGCACTTCATCCTTCCCACACTGAAGCGGTAGTATGGATCGCGGGCCGCAAAGACGTGCTCTCAGGCATGTTCTCGTTGCTTGCTGTATGGCTGGCTGTGAGGTCTAAAGGGGAGCAGGAATTTTCTGTACCGTATGCCGCTGCCACCCTGCTGATATTGTTGGGGGCAATTCTGGCGAAGGCTACGGCAGTTGCGGTAGCGCCGCTCCTCGCCATCCTGTGGGTAATTTTCTGGCATGACATTCCACAGCCGAGCAGGCGTCGCTCGCTGCTGCTTTGGCCGCTTGCCAGTATATTGCTGGCAGTGGGTGCTGCTATGGTTTTTGCTGCCATCATCACGACCAGAATCCCTCCCTATTTTGGCATTGAGGCGGCTACTCGTTCATTAGCCGTGCTGGGATGGTTGGCCCGTCTTGCGGTCAGCCCGGAAAGCCGCCATTTTTATTACCCGGTGTTCGAGGATACCCACCTGCCCGCCATGGTTGCACTTGGGGTGGTGGTTCTGATAGCGGGTGTAGTTGGCCTGATAATTCTGATACGCCGACTATCGCTGGAAAGTTTTGCCATCTTCGCCTTTTTATTACTCTGCGGGCCGTCATTGCAACTGATTCCTTATTCGCCACCTTCGCTGGTTTCAGACCGTTTTGTATTCCTCGCGGTTTGGCCAGCGGTGTTGTTGCTGGTTGCACTGACATGGCATTTGAGGCCGGTATACCGTGTCACTATATTGCTCGTCATCGCCTTGGTTTGGGGGTTTCAGACTGCCGAGCGGACACGCGACTGGCGAAGTTTTGAAGCATTGGTGGACGCTGATTTTTATGCATTCCCAGGATATAGCATGCCAGCCATGTACAAAACAGATATCCAATTGTCCAAAGGGTTGCTACGCGAAGCAGCAGAAACCGCAGCTGGGATAACGACCCCCGAAGTGCGCAATAACATGATCAAGTTAGTCCAGGCACATCAAGCGGTGACCGCAGCGGATACCATTGAAAATGCACATAATGCGATGGCTATACTGATGGATTTTGGTGTGGATTTACAACAGACGCCGCTACCAGCACAGTGGAATTCACCTATCGGCAACATATGGCGAGTTAACCGGAAATATCTGGGATATGAATGGCAGAAGCTGGTGCAGCGTTTTCCGCAAGATATGCTGGTGCAGTATAACGCCGGGTCTTCGCTGTTAGGTATTCGAAATTATGAAGACGCAATCATTTATCTGCGTGCCGCGACGGAGTCGCAAGGTCTTGCGGAATCTCTGCGCGGCAAAGCCTACACCCATCTCGGACGTGCTTTACTGGAGAGCGGGCATGCTGCCCAAGCGGAGGCACCGCTACGCGCAGCACTGGAGCAATCCCCCCCTGAGTTGAGCGCATATTGTTCGCTCGCGGAAGTGTATAAACAGGCGCATCGATTAAATGAAGCTGACACTGCCGAAAGAGAATGCCAAAGCCCCTTACATGCAGGATCAATACCGGAAAGATAGCGACATCAGGCTTATACCAA
>JANYHX010000133.1 GCA_025362155.1 Gallionella sp.
GCAAACGTTGGGATCATGCGGGGAATAGCGAAAAAGCTCAGTGATGACGATATAGTAAATATCGCCGCCTTCCTATCCACGGCTCCCCGGATTTCGCCAGAAGGAGAAATTATGCCCGCCCCTAAAAAGAATTGATTTAATGTTCGCCCTTGGCAACGGCTGCTGCATAGTTCCGCCGTCGCCATAATTCATAACTTAAGCACCACCGCTGGAATAGCTGCTAAAAGGGGAGGAGAATAATATGTTACACATCAAAAACAATATTGCCGTCGGCTTGGGATTGGTCGTTTTGCTCACGACTATGATTGCTTTCGCCCGGAACGAAAATATGAATCCACTTACTGGGCAAATCGGGGTGGACAGTGCTGACGACAGCGCAGAGTCCATCAAGCTACGCAGCGGTTCAGGCGACCCAGTTGTGGGCAAAGAAAAATCCCAGCTATGTCAAGGCTGCCACGGCGAGGAAGGTATTAGCATGGAGGGTCTGATTCCGAAGCTCGCGGGACAATATGGTAAATATATCGCAAAAGAACTCCGCAATTACCAGGCTGGCACCCGTTCCCACCAGATCATGAACGCCATGGCGGCGACGATTAGCGATGAAGATTTGGCCGATATAGCCGCTTATTTCGCCAGCCGACCGAAAATGAAAGGCAGTGGGTCGAGCAACGAACTCGGAAAGAAATTGTTTACGCAGGGTGATATATCCAGAACGATGGTCGCCTGTATTAATTGCCATGGTGTAAACGGCAAAGGTCTGACCCCGAATACTTCGATGTTCCCGGTAATTGGCGGCCAGCAAAAAGATTACATTCGCCGGCAACTGGTTAACTTCAGGAAAGGTGATCGGACTAACAGCCCGAACGGGATAATGAATAAAATCACTCAGAAACTCACTGATGACGAACTCGAAGCATTGGCGGAGTATGTTTCAGGACAGTAGAAAATACCCCCAGCCTCTCGCAGACAATGGCATTTTTGATATTAGGAGTAACCTTGCCATTGGTGGGGCTGCCCTAGTCTTTCTCCTCCTGACCGTATCCTCGTTCGCACAAGATAGCTTCACCAATTTTGCCCAAGGTAACCTGGAAATCACTAATGGGGGGGATGACAGCCCAGAGTCAATCAAGCTGCGTAGCGGTGCTGGCGACCCAATCGAAGGCAAGGAGAAATCCCAGTTATGCCAAGGTTGTCACGGAGAATACGGCATCAGCATTGAGCCACTCATCCCTAAGCTGGCGGGCCAATATGCCTCGTATATCGCAAAAGAACTTCGCAATTACCAAGCTGGCACACGCTCGCATCAAATCATGAATGCCATGGCAGCGACCATCAATGACGAAAACCTGGCCGATATTGCCGCTTATTTCGCCAGCCAGAATAAAATGAAGGGTGATGGCTCGGCAGACAACCAGTTCGGCAAGGATTTGTTTTTACATGGTGATCCCTCCAAAATGAGGCTTGCCTGTGTTAATTGCCACGGCATCAAGGGAAAGGGCTTAGCCCCCACCATGCCAATGTTCCCGGTGATTGGTGGACAACACAAGGATTATATTCGTCGACAACTCATTAACTTCAGGGATGGTTATCGCACCAACAGTCCAAACGCCATCATGAATCGAATTGCCAGCTCACTAACTGACGACGAAATCGAATCATTGGCGGAATACTCGTCGGCGCAATAGCTCTAAATCTGGGCGTTCACTGACCAGACAAGCATGGGAAAGCAGTTGTAAGTTTCTCTAAGAAAATTGAAAATATAATGGAGGGAAAAAACGTGTCTCTCGTTCGAATCAATATTACAGCGAGCGTTATTTTGATTTTGCTTTCTTCCACTCCCGCATTTGGAGACGATGATGCAGATGATATTAAACAGCGCATCGGTAAAGGTGATCCAGTCGCAGGAAAAACAAAATCCGCGTTATGCCAAAGTTGTCATGGCGAGGACGGCAACAGCACGATATCGAGTTTCCCCAAAATTGCGGGGCAATATGCCGCTTATATCCAAAAACAGATTAAGGACTTCAAGGCTGGCACCCGCCAGGATCCACTGATGACCGATATCGCATTGACGGTGACCAACGATCAGGACTTGTTCGACATTTCAGCTTATTTCGCTAGCCAGAAGCAGATGAAGGGGGCTAAAGCTGTCATTACCAAAGCGGGTCAGAGACGATTTGAGTCTGGGAATGGCTGTCAGACGTGTCATGGGATAAAGGGTAAGGGCTTGGCGCCTGACAGCCCATTTGCCCCAGTGATTGGTGGGCAGCATAAAGACTATTTAATTAAGCAGATCACGGATTTCAGAAACAACGCTCGTACCAACGAGTCGACCGGTATGATGGGTCTAATTTCCGACCTGATGAGTGACGAGCAAATTGAAGAGATAGCTACCTATGAATCAGGATTGTAAAGTTTATACCCTACTGGGGATAAAAAAGTACCTCTATGTTGTCGCTTTTCTGTCATTTAATGCAGCATTCGCTGACACCGAAGTTCCCTCCCCTTACTCTGCAACTCCCGGCGGACGTGTTAGTTCCAGGGTCGATGCGGAACGTAAAGAGACCATCAGGTTGCGTTACAAAACTGGCAACCCCATTGCAGGACAAGAAAAATCTCAATTGTGTCAAGGATGCCACGGAACAAACGGGAATAGCACCGATCCTCTTATCCCCAAGCTTGCCGGACAACATATCAACTATATCTCCAAACAAATCCGCAATTACCAGGACGGCACGCGCACACACGAAATTATGGAGGCCATGGCATCGACCATTAGTGATGACGACTTGGCGGATATGGCAGCCTATTTCGCCAGCCAGAATAAAATGAAAGGGAGCGGCGGGGCAGAAAATCCGCGTGGAAAAGAATTATTTACGCGTAGCGACACCACCAAAATGGGTATCGCCTGCGTAAATTGCCACGGCGAAAGAGGCAAGGGCATAGAGTCACAAATTTCGGCATTTCCGGTGCTTGGCGGCCAACACAAGGATTACATTCGCCAACAACTCATAAATTTCAGGAGCGGAGATCGTAGAAATAGCCCTTACAAGATCATGAACCGGATCGCCGAATCGCTGACTGATATTGATATCGAATCTTTGGCGGAGTATGTTTCTGTACAACCCTAGCCAATAATCGATTCGCGTGGGACGGCGTTCATATCACCCTTATGCGTGAATGGATCACATTTTCTAAAGCCATTACGCTATCATTCTCCTAGCGTGGATAAAAATCGGTTCCCGCGATCATTTAATTTTAAAAGGTTTATTATGGATTCCAAAACTCGCACTCTTGTCATATCGGTAATCATCGCGGCGATCCTATTGCTGCTTGGGGGATTTGTATTTGGCCATGTACTGGGAATAATTACTGTATTCTTGAGCATCTTGATTGTAGGTCTGGCCAGCGGAAATATGATGGACACGCCGTGCCAAACGTCTGGCAAAAAGTAGTATTTTATAAGTCCGAGGATTGAACGCCACCGCAAGGTGGCGTATTGTTGGTTGAAAATAGCTCAAGTGGGTCTGGCCAGCAAGGCAAATAAAAGCTATCTATTAGCAAAAATTATTTTGCTTCTTCACGCCGACGCAATATGTGCCACAGCCACATACCGAGCAGCAACATGCCCGCCGCGCCCAGCCAAAGCGGCCAGCGCATAGGCTGATTCCAATCGCGCCGCAGTGCATCGCGGCGCTTGGCATCAATACTCCAGTATTTGAGTTTATTGTTTGCCATCACGTTAGCCTTGACATTACCCAGCCAGCCATGCCGCAACACATAATTTTTTGGATGGTAACCCCACAGCCACGGTGAATCATGGCGCACGATTCCCAGCATCCGGTCTATGATCGCCTGACGCGCCGGGCTGTTTTCCATATTTTTCATTTGCTCAAACAATTTGTCGTATTCAGGGTTATTGTAATTCGCAGCGTTCTCGCCCCCCTTACTCACCTTGGCTTGCGCGCCGCTCAACAAAAATAAAAA
Source organism: Gallionella sp. (assembly GCA_025362155.1). Taxonomy (GTDB): domain Bacteria; phylum Pseudomonadota; class Gammaproteobacteria; order Burkholderiales; family Gallionellaceae; genus Gallionella. The sequence goes on from JANYHX010000133.1 coordinate 3,988, forward strand.
ATTTTCCGGGTCGGGATAATCCGCATTCCAACCGAAGTAGAACATTTGCGTGTCGCCCTTGCGTATTTTGTCCTGAAAGCGATTGTAGTCGGTAGTGCGAGCCACCAGCTGCACGTTGATTTTGTCGAATTGTTTACGCAGCCAATCGAGCCGCGACTTGTCCCCCACCCCGTTCGCAGTGGTATCCAGATTAATTACCAGCGGCTGTCGTGTTTGTGCATCCACGCCGTTCGGGTAGCCCGCTTCGGCGAGCAAACGCTTGGCCGTTTCGATAGGCTTGCGCTTGGGCGCACCATCCACCCAATCGTAAACTTCGTGATTAATGCCTGCTTCTCCCTCGCGGTAGCCAAAAATACCGGGCGGAATCGGCGCTTGTGCTGCGATGCCGCGCCCGTTCGCAAAAATAGAAATGAATTCTTCAAAGTCCACCGCGATCGCAATTGCCTGACGCAGTTTGCGTGCCCGTTCAGGGTTGCAAGATGACTCACTTCGTTTGCTCCCTGTGTCAATTCCACGTTCAGCTTGCTGAACAGTGGATTGCCTGCCCTTGGTGCTCCCATCGGGGTAGCCAGCGACTTTGCCGTCGTTTGTTGACGGCTTAGTCGAATGGCTAGGGGTTTCATCAGAGGGTTGGGGTGGGGGAGCACTTGTTGAACTTGTGCAACCTCCACCCACCGTCGGATCAAGCCAGTTAAATCCGGTATACATGGTAGAGGTCGCCACCGCTGTCGAAAGCGAAATGTCCTGCGCCTTCATCTCATCGGTCACTGTTGCGTCGCCACTCACATTCACGTGGACTGCCTGGTCGAAACTGTCAGAACTGATGCCAGAGGCATCGTAATAGCCTTGCAAAAATTTATTCCAGTAAGGAATAGTTTCCTTCTCTAGAGTGAATACGATTTTGTCGATCAGCGGCAACGGTTTACCTGCATCTGCAAGCAGTCCGGCAGCTGCATCATCCGCCTCACCTTCGGTGGGATAGGTTTCGCTGTCGTAATACGGATTGCGCGTCAGCACCATGCGCTGGTTGGGATTATTCTCGGATAAATAATACGGCCCGCTGCCCACCGGCCACCAATCCAGGATCAGGTTGCGCTCGCGCATGCCGGTTTGTGCGTAGAAACGCTCTGCCTCCGGCGGCATCGGCGCAAAGAATGGCATCGCCAGCCAATAAGCAAACTGTGGATACTTTCCGATAATTTCGATGCGATAGGTGGTGTCATCCACCACCTGTACACCAGGCAGCGGATACTCATTCAAATCGAGAAACGCGTCAGGATTTTTCTTTAGCGCCTGTTGCAGCGTCGCGGCATAATCTTTCAAACCGACAATATATTCGTTCATCACGCCTGAGATCGGCGTATGCAATTGGGGGTGAACAAGACGTTTGATCTGATAAACATAATCCGCCGCGGTGACGGCGCGCGTACCCGTATGCGCAAAATCTTTAAGTGCATGTATGTCGCGCAAATCATGCGGCGTGAGATGGACGTATTCCAGCTTGCCTTGGGCATTCGAGTTTAATGGATTCCGGGCAAACGCAGGATGCGGCTGATAGCGCATCCTCGGTTTGAGATGAATCTCATACACGCTGAAGGCAATCTTCTCCGCAGGTGCAGTGTCCGGCAAGGGCTGGTGATGCTGATCCAGATAACGCACCGTCGGCATAGCACTTGCCGCCAGCGGCACCAGTTGATAAGGACGCTTCAGATAATGATATTGCAACGGCGGTGCGTAAATCTGCGCCAGAAACTCATACTCATTTTCGCTGTATGCCTGTGCCGGATCGAGATGCTTGGGACGTTCGGTGAACGCAGTATAAAAAATAGACTTGCCCTCGTCCGATGCAGGATAAGGATTATTCCATAACCCACCATCGCAAGCGGAAAGCAACAAGGCTAACAGGGAAGCCAACATCATTCTCATGATGCGAAGTTTAACGGAATAGCGTAAGCGCGTCATAGTCCAAGTTGACATACCCGGTGCATTGAACAACACTATGTGGCAATTTATTGGCACTTCTACTACACACAAAAATACTATGAATCCAGACTGGCAAAATTTTCTGTCGCAACATGGCGCGGTCATTGATGCGGGCGTGGTGCGCTTTGGCGACCGTACCGCCGAGCTGAAAGCAAGCATACAAAATACAGTGTTGTGCGACCTGAGCCATTTTGGGACCTTGCGCGTGTCCGGCGATGAAGCGCAATTGTTTTTGCAAAACCTGTTAAGTAACGACATAGGTGAAGTCAGCGCTACCCGCGCACAACTCAGCAGCTTCAACACCGCCAAGGGGCGGATGCTCGCGAGCATGCTGATCTGGCGCGACGGCGACGATTATTTGCTGCAATTGCCGCAGGTGCTGTGCGAACCGATACGCAAAAAATTGAGCCTGTATATATTGCGCGCCAAGGTGAAAATTACCGATGCAAGCAACGAAATCATTTCACTTGGGCTGTCAGGCACAAATGCGCAGGAAGTTTTACGTGAACAGTTCGGTGAATGGCCAGAGCTTCCATTTGGTGTCATTACTACCTCACAAGGCAGCGCGATAAAAATCGACGACGCCACACGTTTGCAAATTAACACCACGATCCAACATGCCCCCGCTCTATGGGAAGAACTCAGTCAGCAGGCGCAGCCGGTTGCCAATAGTTGTTGGGACTGGCTTAATATCCGCTCCGGAATTCCATTCATTTTGCCGCAGACGCAGGAACAGTTCGTCGCGCAAATGGTGAATTTCGATCTCATTGGTGGCGTGAATTTCAAAAAAGGCTGCTATCCGGGACAGGAAATCGTGGCCCGCATGCAATATCTCGGTAAATTGAAACGGCGTATGTATTTAGCGCATATCAAGGACGGCTCTCCTGAGGCAGGCGACGAATTATTCAGCGCAGATATGGAAGGCCAAGCCAGCGGCATGATAGTTAATGCTGCTCCCCATCCCACTGGCGGTTATAACATGCTCGCGACAGTGCAAATCGCCAGCCGGGAAATGCAGTCGATACATTGGAAATCCTTGCAAGGCGAGATATTGCAATTTTTGCCGCTGCCCTATTCTCTACCCGACGCATAACTTTACTACCGGATAGAAGCGTAAGGTAAACGGAGCGCCGCCCTTCTACTGCAGTTTGAGTAACATTTTGATATGTGGCAACCCGGCGTCCAGGAATATTTCACCGCGCTCGACAAACTCAAAACCCTGATAGAACGGCACTGCATAAGTCTGCGCGTCCACATCCACCTGCTTGTAGCGATGTGCGTGGGCATAATCCAGTAACGCCTCCATGATCGCGGTGCCGACCTTTTTTTTGCGCCACTGCGGCAGCACCGCGATGCGTCCGATATGACCATTAGCAAGCATACGTCCGCAGCCAATGGCATCGCCTTTATGGCTCAGCGCCAGCGCATGCCGGCAATTTTCATCCAGCCCATCCCATTCCAATTCTACCGGTACATTTTGTTCACGAATGAACACCGCCTCACGGACAGATTTCAGCAATGGCTCACCGTCATGCCAGCCAATCAGACTAACCGTAAAAGGATGGCTCATGCTTGTCTCCCCCTTAGAACATTATTCGATGATTTCGACTGCTGTGCCTGCAGTTATCCGCTCAAATAACTCAATCAAATCGGCATTGCGCATCCTGATACACCCATGCGAACCGGGTATACCGAGCCGCACCGAATCAGGTGTGCCATGGATATAGATGTAGCGACGCATGGTATCGCATTTCCCCAGCCGATTGAAGCCCACCTCTTGCCCGGACAACCACAGGATACGCGTCAGCATCCAGTCGCGCTCCGGGAATTGCGCGCCCAACTCAGACGTATAGATTTCACCCGTCGGACGGCGCTTCACAAACACGGTATTTTCCGCTTGTCCTCTCCCTATCTTGGCGCGGATGATGTGCTTGCCGCGCGGCGTGCAATAGCTGCCAAACATTTCGCCCACGCCATTCGCAGCAGTGGAAACCGCATAGCGGCGCAATCCGCAGCCCCTGTCATCACATAACTCTAGCTGTTGCGTGGAGATATAGATATTGATCTTCACCCAAACTCCTCATGATCTGTCTTCTGTTGAAGGCGGCGCAATGCGAAAAAATTGCTGAGCATTAAACCACACTCGTTCCCCAGCACACCAACCACGACTTCCGTATGATGATTCAAACGCTGTTCGGCAAACACATTCATAACACTGCCGCACGCGCCGGTCTTTGGGTCGCGGGCGCCATACACCAGCCGCGCGATGCGTGCATGCATGATCGCCCCGGCACACATCAAACACGGCTCCAGCGTAACGAACAACTGGCAGCCAACCAGCCGATAGTTGCCGATATTTTGTGCGGCATCGCGCAATGCCAACATCTCGGCATGAGCAGAAGGATCGCGGCGCGAAATCGGCGCATTAAAGCCGCGCCCGATGATTTCTCCATCTTTTACCACTACCGCCCCCACTGGCACCTCACCCGCTCGTTGGGCTTGACCCGCAAGCTCCAATGCATGGCGCATGTAATCTGCATCCGTCATAAAACAGGGTGTTGTTAATAAACTGGCTGCAACCGTAGCACAACCGCGCTGGATTGACGAGGGTTCGATGATACTTGCCTTTAGGGCGTATTTTGACAAGAATGTCGCCTTACCTAGCAAATTTACCTATGTCAGAAAATACCGTTGCAGATTTTTCCTTGCCCGCCACAGGCAATCACACCTTTGTTTTATCTGGCGCGCGCGGCAAGCATCTGGTCATTTACTTTTACCCCAAGGACAATACGCCGGGCTGCACGACCGAAGCTCAGCAATTTCGCGATTTGCATGAAAAATTCCAACAGGAAAATTGCGAAATCGTGGGTATTTCGCGCGACAGCATTAAATCGCATGAGAATTTCAAAGCCCAGTTTACCCTGCCCTTCGCGTTACTCTCGGATGCCGATGAAACAGCATGCAATCTGTTCGGCACCCTCAAGCTGAAAAATATGTATGGCAAGCAAGTGCGTGGCATTGAGCGCAGTACCTTTGTATTGGATAAAGATGGCATACTGCGTCGGGAATGGCGTGGTCTCAAAGCAGATGGTCACGCACAGGAAGTGCTGGATTTCGTTACAACCCTCAACTAAAAAGGAACTTCATGTCTCCACGCGATAAATCGGCTAACGCAGGAAATGTCCATGACATCAAGCTGTTTGTGCTGGACACCAATGTATTGCTGCATGACCCGACCAGTTTGTTCCGCTTTGAGGAACATGATATTTGCCTGCCGATGTTCGTGCTGGAGGAACTGGACAACAAGAAAAAAGGCATGACCGAAGTCGCCAGAAATGCACGCCAAGCCAGCCGTTTTCTGGATCAGATTGTCAGCGATGCGCCGCGCAAAATCGAGGAAGGTATCGCGCTTGAATCTCCCGCACACAAAAACAGTACCGGCCGTCTGTATCTGCAAACCAGCCTTATCAAATACGAATTGCCGCAGAATTTGGAGCTGGGCAAAACCGACAACGCAATTCTGGGCGTGGTCAGCGAACTGCAAAAGCAACAAGCGCATCGTTCGGTAATCCTGGTCAGCAAGGACATCAACATGCGCATCAAGGCGCGTGCCTTGGGTCTCGAAGCGCAGGACTATTTCAATGACAAGGTACTGGAAGACAGTGACCTGCTTTACACCGGTGTCTTGCCGCTACCGGATGACTTCTGGGATCGGCACAGCACGGACATGAAGTCGTGGCAAAAGGAAGGCCACACCTATTACCAGATACAAGGGCCGTTGTGCGCCGCCTTCTTCGTCAATCAATTCGTTTATCTCGAAAATGGCGATACCCCGTTTTATGCCGTGGTGCTGGAACAAAACGAGCATACTGCCTTGCTACGCACGCTCACCGATTACACCCATAGCAAAAATAATGTCTGGGGCATTACCGCGCGCAATCGCGAACAGAATTTCGTGCTCAACTTACTGATGAATCCGGAGATTGATTTTGTGACACTGCTGGGTCAGGCGGGCACAGGCAAAACTTTGCTGACCCTTGCGGCGGGTTTGTTACAGACACTGGAAACCAAGATTTATTCAGAAATCATCATTACCCGGGTGACTGTTCCGATTGGTGAAGACATTGGCTTTTTGCCCGGTACCGAAGAAGAAAAGATGACTCCGTGGATGGGTGCGCTGGAGGACAATCTCGATGTGCTGAACAAATCCGACGATGAAGGCGGCGACTGGGGACGTGCCGCCACACGCGATTTGATACGCTCCAGAATCAAGGTTAAATCGCTCAATTTTATGCGCGGACGTACGTTTCTTAATAAATATGTAATCATCGATGAAGCGCAAAACCTTACGCCCAAGCAAATGAAAACGCTGGTCACGCGCGCCGGCCCCGGCACCAAGGTGGTGTGCATGGGTAATATTGCGCAGATTGATACGCCTTATCTCACCGAAGGCAGCTCCGGGCTGACCTATGTGGTAGATCGCTTCAAAGGCTGGGAACACGGCGGTCACGTCACCTTGTTGCGCGGTGAACGCTCGCGCTTGGCGGATCATGCAGGAGAGGTGCTGTAAAAATTATGGATGAACCAACCAAAAAATCCGACGCCGAATGGCGTGAGGCACTTACTCCCGAGCAATACGAGGTGTGTCGCCACGGCGGAACCGAGGCTCCGTTTACTGGAGCGTATTGGGATTGCCATGAGGGAGGAGTTTATCGCTGCGTGTGTTGCGGAAATGCGTTATTTGATGCGGCAAACAAATTCGATTCCGGCAGCGGGTGGCCTAGTTTTTGGCAAGCCCATGAAACTGAAAATGTCATTTCGAAAACGGATACCAGTCATGGCATGACGCGCGTCGAAGTGCGCTGCAAAAAATGTGACGCGCATCTCGGACATCTATTCCCGGATGGGCCGCAACCTACCGGCTTGCGCTTTTGCATCAACTCCGCCGCACTGACGCTGGATAAAAAGAAATGATAGACACACCGCTAAACGCATCTAATTGCTGAATACTCTAACAACATAATGAAATTATTCTTTGATTTGTTTCCGGTGCTGCTGTTTTTTGTTGCCTTCAAATTTCAAGGCATTTATGTTGCCACGTCAGTGGCCATTGCCGCGACCATAGCACAAATCATCTGGAGCAAATATCGGCATGGCAAAGTTGACACCATGCTATGGGTCACCTTTGCCATCGTCGGCGTGTTCGGCGGTGCCACGCTGTTATTGCATGATGAAAGTTTCATCAAATGGAAGCCCACCGTGTTGTATTGGATATTTTCCGCTACGTTGCTGCTCTCCAACTTGATATTTCATAAAAATCTGATGCGCACGTTCCTGCATGAGAAAATTGCTCTGCCCGTGCATGTATGGAATCGCCTCAATCTGCTCTGGAGCCTGTTCTTTGCAGCGCTGGGTTTTATCAACCTATATGTCGCATTCAATTATTCCACGGATAGCTGGGTAAATTTCAAACTGTTCGGCTTTACCGGTTTGATGCTGGTATTCATTCTGGCGCAAGGTGCCTGGCTGACAAAGTATATAGATGAAAAGAAGGAAAATAATTAATGAAATCGCTCAGCAGATTTTTTGAGGTTGCCTGATGTGGTATGCCATTATCGGACAAGATGTACCCAATAGCATGAACCAGCGCCTGGCAGCTCGCCCTGCGCATGTGGCGCGCTTGCAGGAACTGCAGCGCCAAGGTCGTTTGTTACTGGCCGGCCCTTTCCCTGCCGTGGATGCCATTGATCCGGGAGCTGCAGGATTCACCGGTAGCCTGATCATTGCCGAATTTTCTTCATTATCAATTGCCCAGGACTGGGCAAAAGCGGATCCCTATGTGGCCGCTGGGGTATATGCAGAAGTGCGCGTGCAGCCCTTCAAAAAAACATTTCCGCAATGACCATGAATGAATGCCCAGAAAAAATGCGCGAGAAACTTGCCGTGCTTAACCCGACGCTTTTGGATATTGTCGACGAAAGTTGGAAACACGCCGGGCATGCCGGGGCGCGCGAGGGTGGCGGCCATTATGTGTTACATATCGTCTCAGCCCAGTTTGCGGGTAACAATACGATGGCACGCCACCGTATGATATATTCCGCGTTGGGAGAGTTGATGAAGCGCGAAATACATGCACTCACCATACAGGCACGCGCGCCGGATGAAATTTAATTATCAATTTTTAATTTATTGAAGAGGACTCAACATGTTTAAAACCGGAAAATTTGCAGGGCCCGCATTTTCAGCACCATTTGCAGCATTGGCCATACTAAGCGCTCTGGCGGTGACCCCAGCTTTTGCCGAGGATAAATCCGTTGCGGTGGTGAATGGTGTTCCCATTCCGCAAGCACGCGTAGATATGCGCGTCAAAATGGCTACCGCCCAAGGACAAGTTGACAGCCCAGAATTACGCAAGGCAATCCGCGACGATATGATCAGCCTGGAAGTGCTGGCACAGGAAGCAAAAAAAGCGGGACTGGAAAAGGATCCTGAAGTTATCCAGCAGACCGAGTTGGCTAGAGAGTCAGTATTGGTAGGGGCATTTGCACAGGATTATGCCAAGAACCACCCAGTTACCGACGCTCAACTCAAGCAGGAATATGAAAAACTGAAGGTCAATCTCGGCAAGAGTGAATATAACGTACGCCACATCCTCGTAGACACGGAAGATGAAGCCAAAGCCATCATTGCGCAACTCGGCAAAAAGGGAAAGTTTGAGAAGATCGCCGAAGAGAAATCCAAAGATGCCGGTTCGGCAACTAAAGGTGGTTCATTGGGCTGGGCAGTACCGAGCAACTTTGTGCCACCTTTTGCCAACGCCGTACTTACCCTGAAAAAAGGTACTTACACCAAAGAGCCAGTGAAGTCTCAATTTGGCTGGCATATCATCAAACTGGATGACGTACGCGACCTCAAAATGCCATCCTATGACGAACTCAAGCCACAGATTCTGCAACGATTGCAGCAGCAATCCATCCAGGAATACATTGCCGACCTGCGCAGCAAAGCCAAGATCGAGTAATTAGAAACAAACAACAACAGTAAAAAGGGGATGGCGTTGGCATCCCCTTTTTTATTCTAATTGTTCGCAAAAAATCAACCTGCCGTTCATGAGCATTTTGTAATATTCATCCTTCCCAATTTTGCGCTGCGCTAAATACTTGCTCGAGTTTAAGCATCATCATCTCGAGTTTAAGCATCATCATATTGAAACACCCAGCTCCGCGCACAGCTTGCCCATCTTCGTCCGCAGCTCGCTTACCTCCGCTTCGAGCTTGGCGACGTTGGCCTTGAGCGCAGCAATTTCACCCACCGTCACATCCCCTGAGGGGGCAGCAGATGCGGCTGCGGTGGCCACGCTTTCATCAATGACAGGTACGCCGGAGAGCAGGTGCACCCAGCGGTTTTCTCGCGAGCCGGGCTGGCGTGGCAACTCCATCACCAGGGCACCCGCCTCGCGCTCAGTCAACTCAACCAGAAAACTTTCGACTGAAGAAATGTCCGCAAACTTGTGCAACCTTTCGCAATTGATGCGTAACTCCCCCGCCGTCTGTGGGCCACGCAACATCAGCATGGCCAGCAAAGCGGTTGATTGCGTGGGAATGTGCAACACCCGTTCGATGTTGTGCCCATAACGTGTAGCCCTTCCTCCGCTGGTTTCCACGATCAGTGACAATGTCCTCAGGCCATCCAGCGCCACCTGCACTTCCGATTCAGAAGCCTCGATAACTGGGTCACGGCTGCTCTTCTGGTTGCAACCCGACACCAGAGAATTCAGTGTCATCGGATAACTGTCCGGCACCGTGCGCTGCTTCTCGGCGAGCACGCCGAGGACGCGCGTTTCAAGGAGTGAGAGGATCGGGAGAGTTGTGGTCATCAAATATTCCTGTTCTTCTTGATCAGGTCGTGGGCAAGCTGGATTTCTTTTGCCTGCTCGGTTGCCATTAAAATCATGTCTTCCGGCACACCTTGGCCAATCAGCTTGTCCGGGTGATATTGGCTCATCAGCTTGCGATAGGCGCGCTTGATCTCGGCATCACTACTGTCTTTGCTTACACCCAAAGCTTTATACGCGTCGTCCAACGCGGTGGCTGCATTTGCTTGCCCGCTGGCGAAGTGCGATTGATTCAACACCATGTCCAGCATCTGTTTGAACGCGGCCTGGTTATAGCCAAGACGAACAGCGATGTCAGCGAGCAACGCTTGCTCAGCCGGATGAAAATGTCCATCTGCCAGCGCCATCACGATCAGATAAACCAGCAATACCTGCTTCAGGTCCTTCGTATGCCCGCAAATTGCCATGAATCTTTTATAGGTCTGCTCAATGTCAAACGCCGGTTCAGCCCCCTGCTTGAACAAGGCAATCGCCTGCTGGCGATGCCCTGCAGTCATATTCAGTTTTTGCATGAGCTGTTCGACATGAGCGATCTCATCCTGGGAGACATGCCCATCCGCCTTAGCCAGCTTTCCCATCGAGATGAACACTGTCTCAAGGAACACGGCCTGGCGCAGCGCATTCTGCAACGGGTTCATCCCACCGGAGCCATATGCCCTCATGCGATCGAAAAATGACCCGACAAACAGGCCGAACAGTGCCCCGAAGAATCCGAAAAAGTAATAACCTGCAATGACGCCAATGAGCTTAAACAAGACAACTCCAGAGAGAGAATATTTGAAGAACAGCCGCGACAAAGGCGCACATTATACCTTCATCAGATTGCACCATAGATTTGTCAATCGGTGTTGCGCGTCAACAGTAAGGACAGGTAACGACACATTCTAGAACTTCAGATTTCCTCAAAGCAGACTGTCAACGTGGAGCTAAGGAGCTGCGCGCTTTTGCGCAGTCCGCTTGAGCGCAGGGTTAGGTTCCACTTTCATGGCATGTAACCGCAATGAATAGAAAAGGATTGCCCACTACAACCGACTCAATGAGGTGTGGCCCTTGTCCATCTGTATACCGACGAAGGGCATAGGAACCAGTAACAGTGTTCTTGCCCTCATCGCTGAAAAGGTTGCGCATTGTTCCGTTGACTCGGCCACCTTTAAGTGTACCCGTCAATTGGTGAGATATTTGTCCTTCCATTCTCTCATCAAACATTTGCACCTCCAAATTGCCTTTGCTTTCATGGAGAGTGGCATTGCCTGAAACGGTAAACCAAGCTGGTTTTGGCACTGCGTAGCCAAGGACAAACTTGCAAGAACGATCTGCCGCATGAGCAGTGGTTATTTGACATAGCGTCAACAACATAACGGTAGACATGATCTTCATGGCATTGTCCGATTAACTAGAAGCAGGCTCTGTGGAGCCTAACGTGGGGCTAAGGGTCTGCGCGCTTTTGCGCAGTCCAGCTTGAGCGTAGGGTTAGGGTTGTTTTTTGCTGGCATTAATGGCCACGAATATATGAACTAACAGGGAGATAGCCATGATGATGCAAGCCAACACAGCACCGATGGCAATGAGAATATCAAATTTTGATGGGGCAGCTTTGTCTAGAGCGAAATTTATCAAAATGACCACGTAAAATAGGAGAGCTAGTATGTCAAAAATTACTGCACGATTGGTTTTGTTAAATGCTGTTTTGACTATAGCGGCAATGGTCTTGGCAGCCGCAGTGTTTTTCACTAATGCAACCGTCCACCTCCATAAATCCTTAGCGATTATAGTTATAAGTGCGGTAACTGCAATTGTCACAAGTTGCATTTTATCCATGATTAAACGATTGACCCATAAGCAAGAACCTAACGTGAAGCTAAGGGGCGCGCTTTAGCGCGTCCCGCTTGAGCGCAGGGTTAGCCTCTTGCGCATCAGTTTGTTGATGAGTTGCGAAGCGTGCCCAATCGCTTCCGTATGCTGCGGCAGGAATAAGAAGCATGACCCCGGCCGTAAATCCATGGCTGTTAACAGCCAAGTGACCTTCCGTTCGGTATAGATCAATGGCTCCGGAGCCAAATGCAGCAACATTATCACCACTCATGTCGCCACCTTGCGCAACGCTAAGCACACCATTGTGACAAGTGAACTCTCTTTTTGCTTTGTCGTATGACCATTGCTGATTAATGTTATTGCCGCTTGCCGTTACAGTAAGTAACACATCATTGGTGAGGTCAAGCTTAACGATTTGAGCTCTAAAAAGGTCATCCCACATTTTTTGACGAGACAGTCGTTCCTCACTTGTTTGTGAACTTTTCGTGGGTTTCAGCCAAGTGGCCAAATATACTACTGTCCCGTCCGGTTTTTCCCCCTTGTTATCATATACACCATCAATCGAAGGGCAATCATCTTGGCGAGCGCTAGTGGTGGTTTGACCCCACGATGCAGGATATTGCTCGACATGAACACAAGCGCTTAGCAGTAGAGCCGTTAATACAATCGAGAATCGATGCATGTCGAATCCTGAGGGCTAACAGTTATTCACCAGACCCACGGGTCTGTACTATTAAAAATAGTGTGGAATGCATAGTTTCAATAAGCGATTGATTTATTGAAGTTCCCAAAATCTATTGTTCCTCATATGCATAATAGTATGGACAGGAGCGAATGTCTCCTTGTGGCTGCGGATTCAACCGGTCAATGCAACATACTAGAATCTGCGTAAGCAGAAGAAGGAGTGTTGCAGATGAAACAAAGACCACGGATCTATTACACGGAAACCCAGAAAGCGCTAATGTGGGAGCGCTGGCGAAAAGGCGAATCTCTCCAGCAGATCGCAAAGTTGTTTGATCGAAATCACTCTTCAATACAACGTATTTTGGCCGAGAGTGGTGGGATACGACCGGCGCAGCGACGTCGTTCGAGATTAGCGCTGACGTTGGCTGAACGAGAAGAAATATCGCGTGCAGTGGTGGCGGGGCAGTCGATTCGCTCGATTGCAACGTCCCTCGGGCGGGCACCATCCACGATCAGTCGTGAGTTTAAGCGCAACGGTGACCAGGAATGCTATCGGGCGGGTGAAGCCGACCAAGCGGCCTGGGATCGGACGCGTCGTCCCAAGACCTGTAAACTGGTGGAGAACAGAACGTTGGCGCGCATCGTGGCAGGGAAGCTCCAATCGCAGTGGGCACCGGCGCAAATTGCTGGATGGCTGAAACGCACTTACCCGGATGACGAGAACTATCAGGTGTCACACGAGACCATCTATCGCAGCCTCTTCATTCAAGCCCGTGGGGCGCTGAAGAAAGAGCTGGTGCAGCATTTGAGGCGCACACGAATCATGCGCCGCTCGCGCCATCATACGCAGAAGACAGACAACCACGGCAGAATTACTGATACGGTATCAATCAGTGAGCGCCCGGCCACGGTGGCAGATCGGGCGATACCCGGACACTGGGAAGGTGACCTAATATGCGGAAGCGGGAACAGCCAGATTGCGACCCTCGTTGAACGTCATACACGCTATGTGATGCTGGTGAAGGTCGCCCGCAAAGATACCGAAACTGTCATCAACGCGCTAATCAAAAACGCTCGCAAGTTACCGCATGAACTCTACAAGTCGCTGACCTGGGATCGGGGAAAAGAGATGGCCGACCACAAGCGCTTCACCTTGGCGACCGATATCCAGGTCTACTTCTGTGACCCGCAGAATCCCTGGCAGCGTGGGAGCAATGAGAATACGAACGGGCTATTGAGGCAGTACTTCCCCAAGGGAACCGACATTTCGGCCTACTCGCAG